>NZ_PCZF01000082.1:0-3366 GCF_002554115.1 Lactobacillus sp. UMNPBX4 | reverse complement strand
ACCCGTGGTCTAGACTTTCACTAGACTAGATGAAATGTCATGCCCGACACACAAGAAAAAGCATCAAGCTGGTACATAGCAGCTTGATGCTTAATCCAATTATTAAATTATAGTTGACTTCTATCAACACGATTTGACAGAGAGCCGTTTTTACTAATAATTAATCTGATTCTTCAGCAGCACGTGTTGCAGCAGTTTCAATAGTCTTAATAGGATTCAATCTTACACGGAAATTAAAGTTTCCTACATAAGCGTCGTCTTCAAAGCCGTACTCACTGTAATCACCCCAAGAAACATAGTTAGATGTTCCCTTGATTCTGTAGAAAAGTTGTGCAATATCGCCACTACCAAGGATAACTGGATCTAATGCTCTAATCTTTTGGCCCTTCTTAACAGATTGTTTTGTCTTTTTTAATTTTGAATTATAGATAAACAAGTCCATTTGAGGAACAATTGTAGTTGCACCACCATCACGAAATACAGGATTACCGTTAATGCGTCCAACGTTTATCGCCTTGATATAAGCACTCTTACCGATATAGTAGTAATCTTGGCCTTTAATCTTATAATTCTTAACTGCATATGACTTACTACCACTCAAATTTGTGTAGTAGTAATCATCAGACTTAGTCTTGGCGCGACGCTTGCCTGCGTAATTTACAATTGAATATTTAGGCAATACGCGCTGACCATTAAAGCTAATACGTTGACCTTTCTTATTATAAATAGCAGTATTGGTATTTAATTTCAAAACGCCTTTACCATTCATGGTATTAACGTTATTTGACTTAACATAAATTCCGCTACCTAAATTGAAATATGAATCAGGGTAAGTAACCCAGCTCTTACCAACATATTTAATTTTGCTGCCTTTAGTTAAATAAGCTTTGCGACCACGATAAGTTGATAGCCGTTGACCTTTACTGTTGTAAACATATGCATTTTTAATCAAGCCAATTTCATTGCTATTCCAGTTATAGCTACCAACTGCTTTCATATTAATGTAACCACCATCACCTAAATCGGCATAAGTGTTGCCTTTAATAATACTCTGCGGCATCCCGTTAAGATAAATAAAGGCATTAACTTTAGGTCCTTGAATTATAGTTGGTTGACCATAAAAACGAATTGGCTTGTTAAAGTTAATCTCATTTTTATTAGCTATACTTTTACCGTTTTTATTATATAACATTGGTTGAGAATAGCTTTTAACGAACGTAATCTTATTTTTTAAGGTACTTGCTTGAACTACGCTAGAGTTTTGGCTTTGTCCTGTTAAAGCTGCAGGGACCATAAGCGCAGCTCCTGCCACAATACTCAATGCAATTCTTTTTAATTTCATAATAAACCTCCCTTATATTATTCTTTCACTATTTTGAACGTAATTAAGTAAAATTTCACTTAATATATATCAGATTTGATATCGTCATCTTTACCGTTTGAGCTTCTCGCAATACTACTATCACGCCAAAAGCTTTTCTCACCTTATATCTCTCACTTTAATAGTAGCCTGATATTTAATAGGTTTTAAATGTGCTAATTCGTTTTTTAAAGGATTTTTAATTTTAAATCCGGGCTAAAATATTTATCATAACTACACTTATTATATCCTAATAACACTATTTTTTTAACAGAAGGAATTTTTCTAGAAAAATTTAGCAAAACCAGTTCCAATATTTAAAAAAATAACTATAATATCATGTTAGATAATTAATGTAGAAGAGGTGAATATTTTATCATGAAGAATTACACCATTGATCACGACATGTATTTAATGAATTACAAAAATGGTGACGTTTTAAAAGTAACTGTCAATAAAGAAGACTCAGTTAAAAATTTGCAACTATATCGGCAAGATGGTCTTGGCAATTATTATCTTGATAAAAATTCACGGCTGAAAAAACAAGATAATTTGACCACTAAGAAAGATATTGTCAAAGCAAGTAAGAAGATTGGTGGTCACAATACCCATCATATTGATAAATGGCATCATCAAGTTGTTCCTATCTATAATGCTCAACACCAAATTACGGGCTTCAAGCCGAAGTTAGCCCTTGAGCACCATGCTAGAATTCAAAATGCCAAAAGATATTTGCGCCATTTAGATCATCATCATGCAATCTACTTGTCTACTACCAGCAGAAATACCTTGCTCAAGCCAATAAATTACCTTAAAGATGCAATTTATGCAGACCGTAACAAGGAAATGGTTTTAGCACATAAGATTCACAAATTAAGTCGATAAATTTAAAAACTCCAAAAGTTAAATGCTTTTGGAGTTTTTTTACTTAACTTATTCCTCGCCAAACCATGCTTCTACTCTTGCTGCAACGTTAAATGGCAACGAATCAGCTAAAAAGGAACACAACAACCATTTTTGGAAATATTCACTGCTTTCATGATCATGAATATCAAATGCATCATTTTTGAAATTCTTAATATTGCCATATTCTACTTGAATAGGCACGTATACTTTATCGTATTCCACATTATAATTTTCATCCACTTCATCAACCAGTCTATATCCCTTAGGACAATTATGAAAAATCACCTGGTCAGAATTTAAATCTAAATTCTTTTCTGCAATAACTGCATCTTGATGTACTTGAGTAAATTTTTGCGTGTTGGCAGCTATTTCTTTGCCACTGACTACTTTATTCAAATCAGCATTTACATAGAAAACTTTAGTCATTTTTTCTCTCCTATTCTTCTTGTTACTAACCACATATTATCTGTCTTATTTTCTAAAATCAATCAAAGTTTTTCTTGACAGCAATTTTCATTCGGCGTATTATAATGGCAATCAAATTAATAAAAAGCTTAGAAAAGATGAGTAATTGCTTAAAATTTCTAACAGAGAGTCGGATTAGGTGAAAGCCGATGCAATGGCAAGCAATGAATATGGTCTTGGAGCTAAATTAAAATGCGAGCATTAAGTAAGCAAATTACGAGTGACGATCGTTACCCCGTCTGAGTCTTCCCTATTGGGAGTACTTATTGAGGAATTGGCTGTGAAGTTAATTTAAACATGGGTGGTAACACGCTTGAGCGTCCCTAGCATGAAATATGCTAGAGGCGCTTTTTATTTTGCTTATTTAATCAAAGGAGGAATCAATCATGAAAAAAGCAATTACAATTACTAATTCAAAAATTATTATCAATAAAAAAGTATTTGAACGAATGTGTCTCCTTGTATGGTTGATTTTTATTATTTGCGGACTGTTGATTGTTGAATAATTACAAGGAGAAAAAGTATGACTAACTTAACTCATTATGATATTGTAGGAAGTTTTTTACGACCAAAAGAATTGGCCGATTGTAAAATTAAATTGAACACTTGATAGAAAATAAAAAGTCCATTTGGAC
>NZ_PCZF01000081.1:0-3526 GCF_002554115.1 Lactobacillus sp. UMNPBX4 | reverse complement strand
AATGGACTTTTTTTAATATTTGAACGAAGTGTTCAATTTGATTTTACAATCCGCCACCTTTATTTTTTTAAGAATGGAATCTCTTAATCTTACGCATACGCTTCTTTTTGTTCTTCTTAAAGTTCTTATTTAAACGACGCATAGCCATCTTGGCCATTGGTGAATCCATCCCTGGCAAGTTGCTTAATCCCTTCATATTGCCCTTAGTCATCTTGCTCATCATTTCCCGCATTTGTTTAAATTGTTTAATCATACGGTTAACTTCGACAACGGGGCGACCAGAACCGGCAGCAATTCTTCTTCTGCGACTTGGATTCAACAAATCTGGATCCTCACGTTCTGCTTCAGTCATTGAATAAACAATGGCAATTGTATGATCAATTTGCTTTTGATCAACATTTAAGTTCTTCAACTGTGGATTATTTGCCATCCCAGGAATCATCTTCATAATTTGATCAAGCGGACCCATTTTTTGCACTTGCTTCATTTGATCAACAAAATCATTGAAGTCAAAAGTGTTTTCTCGCATCTTTTCAGCGACTTTTTCAGCTTCCTTGGCATCGTAATCTTGTTGTGCCTTCTCAATTAAGGAAAGCATATCACCCATCCCAAGAATTCTGGAAGCCATTCGATCTGGGTGGAAGACATCCAAATCACTTAGTTTTTCACCTTGACCAGTAAATAGAATTGGCTTACCAGTAACTGCACGAATTGAAAGTGCAGCACCACCACGAGTATCACCGTCTAACTTAGTTAAAATTACTCCGGTAACATCAAGTCGCTCATCAAAGCCTTTAGCAACGTCTGTAGCTGCTTGACCAGTCATGGCATCAACTACTAAAAGGATGTTATCTGGCTGTGCAACTTTCTTAACACGTTCCAATTCTTCCATTAATGGTTCGTCTATTTCTAAACGACCGGCAGTATCGATTAAAACATAATCATTCTTGTTTTTATCAGCTTCAGCTAAACCATCCTGTACAATCTTAGCAACATCTTTTTCACCATCTTCGCTAAAGACAGGCACCTTTAATTGTTCACCAATTTGCTTTAATTGGTCAACAGCGGCAGGACGATAAATATCTCCAGCAATCAAAAGCGGACGAGCCTTTTGCGTCTTTTGTAAATGATATGCTAATTTACCAACAGTGGTAGTCTTACCAGTACCTTGCAAACCAACCATCATAATAATAGTTGGAATATGCTTAGACTTGTTTAAAGGAACTGCTTCTTCACCCATCATCTTCGTTAATTGTTCATTAACGATTTTAATTACTTGTTGGCCCGGATTTAAACTTTCTTGAACTTCTTTGCCAAGGGCCTCTTTTTTAATAGTCTTGATAAAGTCCTTAACAACCTTGAAGTTAACATCGGCTTCTAACAATGCAAGTCGAATTTCACGACTAGCCTTATTAATATCCTCTTCTGAAACTTTACCTTTACCAGTTAAATTTTTTAATGCTTTTTGAATTCTTTCACTTAAATTTTCAAAAGCCATGGGTTTACTCTCCCCTCAATTGATTTAATAAATTGGTTATTTCTTTTTTAGCAGTTTGACTATCATTATTATCTATCGACAAAAGTGCATCTGCTAGCACATCTTCAATATGATTATTATCACGCCGCATATGTAATTTGGCTTCATAATTTTTCAAAATTTTAGTGGAGCGTTTTAAATTATCATAAATAGCTTGCCGAGATACATTATGATTAACCGCAATCTCTCCTAATGATAGATCATTATAATAATAATCTTCAAAATAAGATTGCTGTCCTTTAGTTAATAAAGAACCATAATAGGCATATAGGTCGCCTAATTCTTCATTTTTAGTTAATTCATCCATTAATTTTCACCAGTCTTTAGTATATCAAAAAAATGATACTACCAAAAATGTTAATTATCATTTAAATCATGAAGACAAAATCTATCTTTTTTCTCATTAAAAATACGAAATTTGAACTACTTACGGTTGATTTTTTAACGTATTTTTAATTATAATTAAGTAATCTTATTTTTAACATAAAGGGGAATTGTATTGTGAATCTTTGGCAACGAATGAACAAAAAAGAAGATCCACGTGTTTATGAAAATAAAGATGGACACCTGGTTCGATCATTAAAGGTTAAAGATTTCTTAGCCTTAGGGGTTGGGACGATCGTCTCAGCTTCAATCTTTACCTTGCCCGGTGAAGTTGCTGCATTACATACTGGACCAACGGTTGCAATTTCATTTATTTTAGCTGCAATTGCTGCCGGTTTAGTAGCATTTGCTTATGCCGAAATGGCCGCTGCCATGCCATTTGCAGGATCCGCTTATTCATGGATCAATGTGGTATTCGGCGAATTTTGGGGATGGGTAGCCGGATGGGCTCTTTTAGCTGAATACTTTATTGCTTTAGCATTCGTAGGATCTGGACTTTCTGCTAACTTCAGGGCATTAATTGCACCTATAGGATTAAAATTACCTGCTTCTTTGTCCAACGCTTTTGGTACTAATGGTGGAGTTATTGATGCAATTTCACTTGTTTCTATTTTATTAGTCGCTCTTTTAATTGGGCATGGGGTCTCAAGAGCTGCTCGAGTAGAAAATGGATTAGTTATACTTAAAGTTTTAGCCATCTTGATCTTTATCGTAGTTGGATTAACAGCCATTAAAAGCGCTAACTTTACACCATTTATTCCTAAATATCGTCCTACTACTCACGGACCATTTGGTGGCTGGCAAGGAATTTATGCTGGTGTATCAATGATTTTCTTATCCTACATCGGTTTTGATTCAATTGCTGCTAATTCGGCAGAAGCTATTAATCCGCAAAAGACAATGCCTCGTGGAATTTTAGGCTCATTAGCAATTGCCGTTACACTTTTTGTAGGTGTTAGTTTGGTATTGATCGGTATGATGCCTTACAAGATGTATGCTAACTCTGCAGAACCTGTTGGTTTGGCTTTACGTTATGCTGGGCACCCAATAGTTGCTGTCGTCGTTCAAACTATTGCTGTTTTAGGTATGTTTACCGCCTTGATCGGTATGGGAATGGCTGGATCTAGATTAATTTACTCATTTGGTCGTGATGGTATGTTACCTAAATGGTTGGGCAAATTAAATTCTGACCGTCGTCCTAACAATGCACTTTGGACTTTGACTATCGGTAGTATTTTGCTTGGTGCTTTCTTCCCATTCTCTATGCTGTCTCAATTAGTTTCAGCTGGTACTTTAATCGCATTCATGTTTGTATCACTTGGTATCTATAAATTACGTCCACGTGAAGGTAAAGATATTGATGATCCATCATTCAAGATGCCATTTTATCCAGTATTGCCTGCTCTAGGCTTCTTAGCTGCATTAATCGTTTTCTTAGGCTTAGATTATCAAGCTAAGCTCTACGCTGGTATTTGGTTTATCTTCGGTTTAATTATTTATTTCTGCTATGGTATTCACCATTCAGTCCTAGATAAGAAAAAATAATTTTTCGTAAATTGCAATAATAAATTGAACACTTACGCTGTTTGATAGATTTTATCTAAT
>NZ_PCZF01000080.1:0-3650 GCF_002554115.1 Lactobacillus sp. UMNPBX4 | reverse complement strand
AATGGACTTTTTTTAATATTTGAACGAAGTGTTCAATTTGATTTTACAATCCGCCATTAAAAAATAATACTAAAATTTATCAATCTGGGGATACAACTATTTACGCCAATAAAGATATTACTTTTTCTATTAATAAGGGAGAATTAGTAGTTATCTTAGGCTCTTCAGGAGCCGGCAAATCCACACTGCTCAATATTCTAGGCGGAATGGAACCTAATACAAGCGGTGATGTGATCGTCGCAGGCAAAAACATTGCATCTTATAACGCCAAACAATTAATAACTTACCGCAGAAATTATGTGGGATTTGTCTTTCAATTCTATAATTTAATCCCTAATCTAACTGCAAAAAAAAACGTAGAACTGGCTGCGCAAATCGTGCCTGATGCAATGAATCCAGATGAGGCTTTAAGAGAAGTAGACTTATCTGATAGAGAGCAAAATTTTCCCGCTCAATTATCTGGTGGTGAACAACAACGTGTCGCTATTGCTCGTGCTATTGCGAAAAAGCCAGAGCTATTATTGTGTGATGAGCCAACAGGAGCACTCGATTACAAAACCGGTAAACAGATTTTAAAAATTCTACAAGACATGAGCCGAAAAAATGGCTCCACTGTGCTCATCGTTACCCATAACGCCGCTATTGCACCAATTGCGGATAAAGTAATTCGTATTCGTGACGGTAGCATTCAAAAGATTGAAACTAATGATCAGCCTGCGGATATCAGCAGCATTGAATGGTAGGTGTTGATAATGCACAAATCAATTTTATGGAAGGACGCTTTCCAAGCCATAACGCATTCGCTTGGTCGTTATATCGCAATTATCTTACTAATTGGTTTAGGTACTTTTGCCTTCGTAGGACTAAAAATAGCCGGCCCCGATATGCGTGCAACAGGTGCGGACTTTTTTACTAAGCACAATTTAGCCGATGTCACCGTTAGTTCCAACTACGGAATTAATTCAACTGATCGAGCAACCATTCAAAATCTCCCTGAAATTAAGCAGGCTACCTTTGGCTATCTGCAAGATGTAAAAGTCAAAAATAAGCAAGATGTCTTGCGGGTATTCTCTCAGTCAAATAATCTCTCAAGCTATGAATTAAGGGCCATTTCCCAGAAAACAATAAAGAAATTGCTCTTTCTTATTTGCTAAAAAATAAGTATCACATCGGAGAAAAAATCAGTTTCGTCAAACCAGGAATCCTAAAGAATAAAACATATAAAATTGTCGGCTTTGTTAAATCAAGCGAATTTTTGGATAAAACACAATTCGGTCAGACCAATATCGGCAATGGTCGACTAAGTGGATTCGCTGTAACAACGCATAATGCGTTCGCTTCACCTGTGTATCAAGTTTCACGTGTAACTTTTAAAAACACCGCTAATCTGAGCCCATTTAGTGTCACTTATCGCAATCGCGTTTACCATGATCAAAACAAATTGCAGAAGGCTTTAAACAAGAATAGACAAGACAAATACGATAAATACGTTCAGCTATATCAAAAACAATATCAAAAGAAGGCCGCTGAGCAATTAATCAAAAAAGGCATCCCTATTACGCCTGAGCAAATTGAGGTACCTAAAAATAAAATCCAAATCGATTATCCTAGCTATACCATTAACAGTCGTGAGAAAAGCCAAGGGTATTCATCCTATCGTGCTGATTCTGAGCGAGTCGAAGTTTTAGCCAACGTCTTCCCTGTCTTTTTGTTTGCCGTTGCTGCATTGGTCAGTTTGACTACCATGATGCGTTTCGTAGAAGAAGAACGTACTAATATTGGAACATTTAAGGCACTCGGTTATAGCAACGCTAGCATTGCGCTCAAGTTCTTGCTTTACAGCACTTCTGCGGCAATTTTAGGCGTGATCTTAGGTGCTAGCTTAGGTTATACTTTCTTGCCTAACATGATTATCAAGGCTTACCTAGCTAGTTCCACATTGGGAAGTGATTACCAGCTTAACTTTGCTTGGTGGCCATTGCTTATTTCGTTAATTATCGCACTACTTGCTACTACTGCTGTTTCTATGTTGACGCTTTATCAAACTCTAAAAGAAAAGCCAGCAGCATTGCTTTTACCTAAACCACCTAAAAATGGTTCTCGTATTTTACTGGAACACATCCCCTGGTTATGGAAACACATGAGTTTTTCTGCCAAAGTTACTGCACGAAACATCTTCCGCTACAAGAGTAGAATGTTAATGACCATTTTTGGCGTAGCAGGTTGTACAGGCTTGCTAGGCATGGGATTCGGCATTCGTGATTCTCTTCAGGGAATTGGCAATATTCAATATTCCGCTGTCCAAAAAAATGACATCATTGCTTTAAAGAGCAAACATGTTACTAAAAAAGAGCAGCATGAATTAGATAGCATTTTTAAAGAAAAAGATATTACACAAACAAATGCCGTGCAGTATCAGCAATTAACCAAGCATCTTAATCAAAGCGGTTCAACTGAAAACATCATGATGATTACACCAGAATCAGCCGCTAATTTTAGGAAATAAATCAATTTAAGAGAAAGGCAAAGTAAAAAGAAACTCACTTTGCCTGACGATGGCGTAATTATTTCTGAAAAATTAGCTACCTTGTTAAACGCCAGGAAAGGCTCAACTATTTCTCTAAAAAACAGCGCTTGAAAAACTTACCGCTTTAAAGTTAAAGGAATTTGTGAAATGTATTTGGGGCATTACGTCTTTATGAATCAAAAAGAATACGCCCGCGCTACTGGTCAAAAATACGCTGCGAATGCCTATCTCGTTACTATGAGAAGTCATGAGCTGCAAGAAGTTAATCGTATTAGCAGGAAGTTAGTCAAAACGGCCGCAATTGAAACAGTGATTTCCAATTCTTCGAATAGAAAAATATTAGGCAGCTACACCGGTAGTCTGAACGAAGTTATCTTTATTTTGATTTCAGGGATGCTCGACATTGTCGTTATCTACAATTTGACCAACATCAACGTTGCAGAAAGAATTCGGGAGCTGGCTACTATCAAGGTGTTGGGATTTTATGACAATGAAGCTACCATGTATATCTATCGGGAGACTATTATTCTCTCTGCATTAGGAATTATTGTTGGCTTTGGTTTCGGTTGGTGGCTGCACCACTTTATTATCACCAGCTTGCCGCCAGATGCCGCAATGTTTGATCCAAATATGTATCCATTTAACTTTGTATTCTCCGCATTGATTCCAGCAATCATTACTGCTGCCTTAGCAGTTGTAGTTCACCACAAGATTAAAAAGATCAATATGCTAGATGCTTTATCATCAATTGATTAGCAAGCATTATGCTATAATGCCTTTATAGAAAAGGGTGGGAACAATTATGCCAAGAAAACACTTTGAATTAAATAGCGATATTGCTAAATTAATCGACAAATATAACGAAATTAACGATACTGACTTTAATGACTTAGTTAATACAGCATTGAGATTCTATCTCGTTAACCAAATGAGCTATAAAGACGTTCAAGAGGCTTTGAAAGAAGCTGATGTTGAAACGTCAAGATACGTTGATGAAGCAATGCGTTCCAGCATGGGCGACATCAATCGTAACTATTAAAACTACTAAAAAAGGCGGCAGGAAAACCTCAATGTCATTAAGTTAAGACATTGACAATTAATATTAGACTTTTAAAGCACTGAT
>NZ_PCZF01000007.1:0-56888 GCF_002554115.1 Lactobacillus sp. UMNPBX4 | reverse complement strand
TTCAATATACAGAATTTAATTTTCAAAAGTGTTCAATTTGAAATTGCAATTTTCGAATAAATAGTGGGAGGTAAATTTTGATTCTTATGTATATGAATTTGATAGTATATTTGCTATCAAAAAAAGGGAGTAATGCGCGAAAAAAGCTAAAATTTGAAATGTACGAGCGTTTAAACGATCATAATGAATTTTATGAGTATTTGAATTCATTGACAGTTAAGGAACAGGCAAAATTGTTATCACTTATTAAGCAAGTAGAGCTTAATGGTATAAGTGTCGCTATTCAGCAACATTGGGTAGGAGTAATTGATTCAAATATTTTTGAACTTAGGGCTAGATTCTCTAATAAACGGATGAGAGGTTTGTACTTTCACGTAGATGGTGACAAGTACATAATTACGCATGGTTTTACAAAAACGACCAAAAAGACGCCTCTTCGAGAAATTAAGCATGCTCATGATATAAGAAATGAATATTATGAAAGGAAAAATTATGAGTAAAAGTATTGATGATGTAATTCAAGAAAAAATGAAAAATCCGGGATTTAAAAAAGCATTTGAAAAAGATATGGCTCAGTTTAGTAGCTCAGTGGCACTTTTAAAAGCTAGAGAAGATGCGGGCTTAACGCAACGTGAACTAGCTGAAAAGGCTGGTGTACCTCAAAGTACAGTAGCTCGTATTGAACGTGGATACAGTACGAGTACCAAAACGCTTTCTAAACTTGCAAATGCAATGAATAAAACTATGAGAATTGTAATTTCATAATAATCAAAAAAGCCCACAACTTCTACAATTTGTAAAAGCTGTGAGCTTTTTCTTTGTTTTAAATTAACGATCTTCGTGGTTAGTGAAGTAACGGTAATCTTTACTCTTGTCGAATAATACGGCACGAGCGTTTTCACCATTTGAGATGGAGAAGATTGCGTCAGGGTATTTATCCTTAACTTCGTCTTCAATAAGTCCTCTCATCATTTCGTTGTTAGCCAAAACTGAACCAGTCAAAGCAATCTTCATTGGCTTTGGATCTTCGTAACGATTAAGACCAATAATAATATCGCGAGCTAACAAGTGAGCTTGATGTTGGATGATCTTGATTGCGTCATCGCTGCCTTCATCTGCAAGCTTAGCAACATGAACTGCCATGCCGGCAACTTCAGGATTAGACATTCTGTAGAATTTAGCGTTACATTCATCCATGTGTTCTACGCCGAATAACTTAGTGAACATTGGAATAAGTGCGTTATCTTCACGCTTGTCCCAGCTAAGAAGTGCAGATTGCATAGCTGAACGAGCAATAGCATAACCTGAACCTTCGTCACCTAAAATGTTACCGTAACCACCAACAGCGATTAAGTGACCGTTTTGTAAGCCGTTGTATACTGAACCAGTACCAGCGATAACAAGAGCACCGTCATCACCTTCAAGACCAGCATAAAGGGCTAAGAGTGAGTCAGTAATAGCACGGGTAGGTAAGTTGTTGATTCTTGATGAAATAGTAGCAGCAACTTCAGGTGCGTTACCAACAACTGAAAGACCGGCAATACCTACTAAAACGCGCATACAGTCGCCGTCAATCTTGTTTAACAATTCGTTAATAGTATCTGAGATGTTTTTAATTCCGCCTTCGTAATCAGCGTTAATTTGACCAGGACCGCCTTCTGCGCGACCAAGTTCTTTGCCGTTTTCGTCATATGCAATGGCAGTTGAGTGAGTACCGCCTGCATCTACACCAATTTGGTATGTAAGAGCCATATTCAAATCTTCTTTCTATATTAATTTATCCATATGATAACGTATTCATTTTATTACATTTTTATATTATAGGTCTAGTATTATTTTTCCATGTTAACGCTAACACTGATACTTTTGTTTATTTTTATGTAAATTACTAAGGTAATCAAGCTGATTAATAAGCCGGTTATGAGAATCCATGGAATATAAATCAAAGTTATCTGATGTTTACCGGGATTAAGGTTAAAACTCAGAAAAGCATTAGCAAATAATACTTTATTTTTATGAAGAATTTTACCATTATCAATTACTAACCAGTTAATACTACTTGGGATAGTAGATTTCATGGTCATTTTTTTATGAAGGGAAAAATGATTGGATTTGATAACCAAGGCAGAGGGTTGAGTAATTTGAGGTTGAATTTGCTTAAATGAATGCATTTCTTGGGCTAGCTTTTTGGTATCTAAACGCCATAAATTTGCTGCATTTAAGTCTAAATTGTCTTTTTTCAGAGTAATAGCAATTTGGATACGTTGGCCACTTTGTCTACTTCCTAAATTTATCAGTCGAGTATTTGAATCACGTACTGTAAGGTTAACGAAACTACCGTTAACGTACATATCAATAGCGTTGTCATCAATATCACCAGGCAACTCGAGATAATAAGAAGAATTTGTTTTAGGCCTAAGGTTAAAAATTAGACGAGCTGATTTATTCTTTCTCTTTTTGGAATATTGCATCCAGCCGCCATCCCAACTTGAAACATTAATCTTTTTTGGATCGGGCCAAATTACATTATGGAAGAGAGTAGTAGTATTGCCAGTTGCCGCTTGTAAAAATTGAGTTTGATTTTTAGTGATATTACTAGGATCGAACTTCATCTTTTTGGTAGAAGTTGGTGATAAAAATAAAAGTGGCAGTGCATAATTATTTTTCATTAAAATTAATTGGTTAAATCGTTTTTGTAAATGATAATCACCAACGTCGATTCTTTGATTTTTATTATCATATTTCATTTGTTTTTTTTCTTTAAGTGGGGTGATTTCTTCATTAGGAAGAATGTAATATTTAATGCCAAAAAGATCGTCAGTAATTGGAGTACCGCCAAAATTGGTATAAGAATTGCTGTTATTAACAAAACCTAGATTATTTAACAGCGACAGCACATGTTGGTTGGAGATGGAATTGAAGTTGCTCAAACCATAATAATTAGCACTAAATGGATCATCATCGGAACGATAAAAATTCTTTTCGGTTCTATATAAGCTTTGATCATGATTAGTTTCATAGTTAGTAACTTGCGTTGTATTTTTTACAAAATTTTGATAATCGTAATTTTTTTGATAGGCCAAATTTCCTAATGATAAGACCAAATTAATTACCAATTCCAATTCAATTATTAAATAAAAGAATATTGCTGCATAATTGTTTTTATTATAAATAAAAGCGATAAACAGTAAGCCCAAAGCTAAAAAAGCTCCTGTGGCAATTTGAGCATTTTCATTTAAGAAATCAAATGATTGATCATTAAACGTGACAAAAAGAATCAGTCCCAAAGCAACAATAGCTAATGGCAGAACTTGCCATAGTTTGATTTTTTCTTGCTGATTTAATGCGATGATTGCTAAGTTTAAAGCTAAAAAAATCAACACAAAACTAAAGCGACCAGGGTACCAGACAGGAAATTGACCTAAGTGCCATAGTAAGACTAATGGTGTCCAAAATAGTGAAGCGATTAAAAATAAAAGCAGGAGGCCATTAGCTAATTTAGTTTTCCAATTAATTTTTTTATTTAGAAAGTAAAGAATAGTCAACAACAAAAAAGGAAGAGGAATAAAAATATTTGGCATCCCTTCTTGCATTTCATGAAAATTATAAGCACCATCGGCAAGCTTAGTTATTTGATTATATGGGATAAATTGAAATCCCCATGACCAATTTGCAGAAGATGCTGCCTTTCCTTGCAACATTTCAATAAAAACTGGCAATAACATAAAAGCATCTAAAAAAGACCCCAAAATACTTTTTATTAAATATGATTTAAAAATAGACCATTGCTTTTTTCTATTGAAGAAGAAAATCTGGGTCAATAAATAAAGAAAGCCAAAAGCTAATGTCATAAATGCGGTATAAAAATTGGTAAACCACAGTAAAAATGTGATTAAGATTAGATGGCTTTTCTCTTGCTTTAGCGTGCGATCGATTTCATTAATTAAAAGAGGCAAAAGTATAACTGAATCTAGCCACATCAAGTTGAAGTGGTTGGCGATAACATATCCTGATAATGCATAGGCGCTGCTTGCAGCTAAAGCGTAGAATGGCATATTTATTTTTTGCTGCCAGTAATAATAACTAGTTAAGCCACTTGTAGCGATTTTTAGTCCGATAATTATTAAAATAGCTTGCGGTAATAAATTTTCTGGAAATAAGAATAAAAGTAAATTAAACGGGCTAAAAAGATAATAAGCATCTGTTGCTAACATCGATCCGCCTAATCCATTTGAAAAGGAATAAATTAAGCGAAGGGGATGAGAAAACAAGTTATTTCTAAAAAAAGCGAGGAAATCAACATATTGTTGCCCCAGGTCTACTGTTAAAACGCCATTTTTGGTATAAAAGAAGTAGCTGAAGAAAATTAAACCAGGTAAAATAAAACTTAATAAAAAAAGAAGATTTTTTTTAGCAGTAAATAATTTATGGATAGTAAAATAATTATTCATCTTAAAATTTAGCTAAGCTCCATTCTCAATCGTAGAATTAACGTTCAGTTTTTGTTAAAATACATACAGTTTTAGTAAGGGACGATATACGTGGATTATTTTAGAAAAAATAGTGGGACTGGTTCAAATAAACAGTCTT
The DNA here is from genome assembly GCF_002554115.1 of Lactobacillus sp. UMNPBX4. Lineage (NCBI taxonomy): Bacteria > Bacillati > Bacillota > Bacilli > Lactobacillales > Lactobacillaceae > Lactobacillus > Lactobacillus sp. UMNPBX4. The sequence goes on along the minus strand of NZ_PCZF01000007.1, from coordinate 52,298 downwards.
CTACTCCAATAAGAATGCGAATCATCGTAGGGGTTATCCTTGTGCTTTTTGCGATGTTGATCGGACAACTGGCTTATTTACAGCTAGTATATGGATCTCGTTTTAAAGCAGAAGTACAACAATCGGATTCGACAGTTGTTTCAAATCAGGTGCCGCGAGGTGTTATGTATGATGCTAAGGGACATGTATTAGTAGGAAATAAGGCTACTAATGCTATCACTTATACTAAGAGTGCTTCGACCACCACAACGCAGATATATCAAATTTCTAATGCGTTGAGCAACTATATTAAGATTACAGATGAAAAGCCGACAAAGCAAATGATTGCCGATTATTATTTAGCTGATGAAGATAATAATACTAAGATTTCAGCTGAATTGCCTAAATCAGCTAAGGTAGATGCAAGCGGAAATAAGAAAACTAATTCCGAGGTTTACCAAGCCGCAATTGCTTATGTTGAAAAAATGGATCCTAAGTTAACTGAAAAGCAAAAAACGGCCGCATTGATCTTTAATAAGATTTCTGGTGCCTATACTTTATCAACTATTTATATCAAAAATAAGGGCTTAACTGATAAGGAAATCGCTCAAGTGGGTGAACACCTATCAGAGTTGCCAGGTGTCGGTATCGGAACTGACTGGCAAAGATCTTATCCAAATGGTTCATCTATCCAAAGTATTATTGGTTCAGTTTCTACTGAAAAATCCGGATTACCTAGCGATAACTTGCAGTACTACTTGAGAAATGGCTATTCTCGTAATGATCGAGTAGGTACTTCATATTTGGAAAAGGAATATGAACCGCTATTAAAAGGAACGAAGTCAACTAGCAAGGTAACTACTAAGTCTAATGGTAATATTCAACAGACTAAGACAGTTTATGATGGACAAGCTGGTGCCAGCTTAATGTTGACGATTGATGCCAAGTATCAAAAGGAAGTTCAGGCATCTTTGAAGCGAATTTATGGTTCAGCTATTGGTGCAGGAGCAGCTCGCTATTCTAACGGTGCCTACGCCGTGGCAATGAATCCAAATACGGGAGCATTATTAGCGGTAGCTGGTATTAACCGTAATACGAATACAGGCAAGACTACCGATAATGCCTTAGGTGTAATCAATCAGTCATTTGTTATGGGGTCAGTAGTTAAGGGTGCAACTGTTTCTGGTGGTTTGATTAATAAAGTTATTACTCCTACTAGCAACACTTTGCCCGATACGCCAATTTATCTTCCAGGTTCACCAGTTAAGAAATCTGTTTACCCAGTCGGAACATTCAGTTCATTGGATGCCGAAACAGCGCTAGAAGTTTCAAGTAACATCTATATGATGAACTTAGCAATGAATTGGGTTGGTGCAAAATATGTACCTAAGACCTACATCCATATGCCAGACAATGCTTTTAATACTTTAAGAAGAAACTTTGCAATGTTTGGTCTTGGTCAAAAGACTGGTGTTGACCTTCCTGGTGAAGTTGCCGGAATTGAAGGTAAGTCCTTCAATTCTAAAGGAAATATTCTTTCTGGTTCAGTACTTGACTTGGCATATGGTAACTATGATGCTTATACACCAATTCAGCTTGCTCAATATGTATCTACAATTGCTAATGGTGGTTATAGAATGCAGCCATATATTGTGCAGTCTGTTGGGAAGACAAGTAAAGACGGCAAGAAGATTTATATTAACTACAATAAGAAGCCAAACGTTCAACAGTCTATTCCATGGACTCCAGATGAATTAAACGTAGTTAGAAAAGGATTCTGGCGTGTAGTACATGGTACAAATGGTTGGGGTACTGCTCACTACTTGAAAGATGTTAAACCATCAGTTTCAGGTAAAACTGGTACTGCCCAAACTTTCTACTATGATGCTGAACACCCTAATAGAAAACATAATATTGAATTAATTAACGCTACTTTCATTGGTTACGCTCCATCTAAAAATCCAAAGCTTGCTGTAGCTGTGGTGTTCCCAGGTCTTGATCCAGACATGGAAGGGAAGTATACTTTGCAAGTCGCTAAAGCAATGATTCAGGATTATTTTAAACTTCATTCAACAAAATAAAGAATTAACACTGGTCAAATTGCTTGAAAAATGCTATTCTAGTACAGTCAGAATAAAAGTGTAGGTGGTGAAAAAAATGGCAGATAACATCATTTTAGAATGCACCGAATGTGGCGATAGAAGTTACTTATCTAAGAAGAACAAGCGTAAGCATCCGGAACGTTTATCTTTGAAGAAGTATTGCCCAGTTGAAAGACGCGCAACACTTCACCGTGAAACTAAGTAATAAATCAAAGTAGCAGGTTGTGTGCCTGCTATTTTTTGTAGGTAAAAAATGAAAAAGTCAGAATTAAGAAAAATACAAATAAATAAATTAAAGCGTTTTGCCAAAACTGAAGATAAAAAATTAGAAGATACAATTTTACTTAAAAAGTTAATGGAATCTGATTTAATCAAAAATAGTCAAACTATTGGAATAACTGCTTCTCTACCTTTAGAGGTGGATACTTCCGAAGTAATTGCTCATTTATGGGATGAGGGTAAAGAGGTATATTTGGCCAAAGCTGAAAATGATCAAGATCATACTTTAAATTTTTTGCATTACACATATATGAGTAAATTGAAAAAATCTAGTTTTGGTGTAGAGGAAATCGCTGACCCAGATGCTATGGTTAATAATCATTTGGACTTGGTGATTGTGCCTGGATTAGCATTTGCACTTGATTCTCACGTTCGTCTTGGTTTTGGTGGCGGCTATTACGATCGCTTTTTAGCAAAATATAATCCTAAGACTGTATCACTAGTGAATTCTCAGATGCGATTCCAACATGCTGAATGGCCTGTTGAAAACACTGATATACCAGTTCAGACGCTGATAACTACTGAAACACATTAATTAATTTAAGGAGGCTGGAATGAAGCAAAAAATTAACCTCTCACAAATATTTGTGACCTTAGGAATTTTAATAGTTTTATTAATAGTCTTTTTAGTTGAAGTCTTTTTAGGTGGCTCCGAAAACGTCAATGTTTTGATGAAAATGGGAGCAATGAATAATTATGCGGTAGTCGCTGGTCATCAATGGTGGCGTTTATTTACTGCTCAGTTTTTGCATATTGGTGTCATGCATTTAATATCAAATGCTGTCATTATCTATTACATGGGTCAATATATGGAGCCAATTATGGGTCATACGCGCTTTTTAGTTACGTATTTATTGGCTGGAGTTGGTGGTAATTTATTTAGTTTGACTTTTAGTTCAGATCGAAGTTTAAGTGCAGGAGCTTCAACAGCCTTGTTCGGACTTTTTGGGGCTATGGTTGCCATTGGCTTGCGTAATTTCCATAATCCAATAATTAGTTTTTTAGGAAGACAAGCTTTTGTCTTAGCACTGATTAATTTAGCGTTAGATATTTTTGTACCCGGTATTGATATTTGGGGTCATATTGGTGGTTTAATAACTGGCTTCTTGCTAGCTATCATTTTAGGTGATCGCGTAATGCGGACGTATAATCCTAAGTGGCGCGTTTTAGCGGGCGCTGTTTTGATCGTTTATATAGTGTGGACTGTTAGAACAGGAATGGTTATTAACTTTTAAATGAAGACTTTATACGATGTACAACAACTTTTAGAAAAATATGGCATTTTAGTTCATGTTGGTAAAAGAATCTGGGATATTGAATTGATGGCGCTCGAACTTGATAATATCAATAAAGCCGGTTTAATTGATAAACATGATTATATGATTGCAAAATTGATTTTACGTAGAGAACATAGAATCGAAGAACTAAAAGAGGAAGATAAAAAGAAAAAGGATAGCAAGTAAATTAGTTTAGCGGTATCATTATATTTGTAAGTTTTTATGGAAGGGCAGATTAAGGTTTATGTCGAGTTTTTTAATTATCTTAGATTTAGTTTTATTAGCCATTATTTTAGTTTTTGTAGGTATTTGGGGATGGAATAAGATCCAAGCCAAATCTATCGGCGGTGAATTGACTAATGAAGAATTTAAAGCAGGCATGCGCAAGGCACAAATTATCGATCTGCGTGAAAAAGAACCGTTTAAGCGCAAGCATATTGATGGTGCCCGCAATTTGCCATATACAATGCTTAAATACCAATATAATGAACTTAGAAGTGATTTACCGGTTTATCTTTACTCAGATTCAAACACAATTACTTTGAGAGCTGCCCGTTTCTTAAAGAAGAAGGGCTTTGTTTCAATCCACTGGCTTAAAGGTGGTTTTGAAACTTGGGATGGTAGAACTAAAAAGTCTAAATATTAATAAAAAAAGACACATTTAGAGCTGAAGGAGCCTAAATGTGCTTTTTTGTATCAAAAATAAAATTGAAAAGATGATGATATGCAAAAAGTACTAGCAATAGTAGGGCCAACTGCCATTGGTAAAACAAATTTGGCAATTTCTTTGGCGAAAACATTAAATGGTGAGATTGTCTCTGGTGATTCTATGCAAGTTTACCAAGAAGTGGAAGTCGGTACAGCTAAGGCAACTAAAGAAGAGCAGGCAGAAGTTAAGCATTATTTAGTTGATACACGATCAGTATTTGATGAATATTCTGTCAAAGATTTTGTTGGTGAAGCTACTAAGGCGATCACAGATATTAGTGAAAAAGGTAAATTTCCTATTTTAGCAGGCGGAACAGGCTTTTACGTTAATGCTCTGTTGAATAAAATGCAGTTGGGAGAAAAAAAGGACGAAGACAGCGGAACTTCCCAAAAGTGGGAAGTTTATTTAAAGCAGAATGGACCGCAAAAGTTGTGGGATATTTTAAATGAAAAAGATCCAGAAGCTGCTAAGAAAATCCCAGTTCCTAATTCGCGCAGAACGATGCGGGCATTAACGGTGATTGATCGTACAGGTGAAAAATTTTCACAACAACAAAAAAAGATTGAACCTAGATATGATTATCTGATTATTGGTTTAAATTCTGACAGGCAAGAAATTTATCGCCGAATTAATTTGCGCGTTGATCGCATGATGCAAAAGGGGATGCTAGAGGAGGCAAAGTTTATTTATCAAAATAGGGATAAAGAACATCAAGTATTGCAAGCTATCGCATATAAAGAATTTTTTCCTTATTTTGAAGGCAAAAAAGCTTTAGACGAGTGCGTTGAGCAACTTAAAACTGCATCTAGGCGGTATGCGAAGAGACAGCTGACATACTTTAGAAATCAGTTGCCAGTTAATTGGTTTGATCCATTAAATGATCCTGATTGTAAGGCAAAAATTATTGAAAAAGTAGAGGCATGGAAGAATGAATAATATATCAGATGAATTGCAAAAAATAGTAAAAGAAGTAGATAAACAAATAGCTCCTAAATTGGCAGAAATTGAGGATCAGATTGTTTATAACCAGGCTAAGGTATTGCAAGCATTTCAAGATAATAGCGTAGCAGAAGCTGATTTAAACGGTGCTACAGGCTATGGTGATGATGACATTGGTCGTGATAAGTTAGATCGAGTTTATGCGCAAGTCTTTGACACGGAAGATGCATTAGTGCGCCCTCAGTTTGTTTCAGGTACTCATACTTTGTTTACAGCATTGAATGGTAATTTGAAATATGGCGATACTTTGACTTATTTGACGGGGATGCCATATGATACTTTGCAAAAGGTAATTGGTTTAACTGATGACAAGCGTGGCACTTTGGCTGAAAAAGGCGTTAAGTTTTCATATGTTCCGCTAAAAGATAATTTGGTTGACTATGATGAAGCTGAGAAGATTCTCCGTAGAGATCAGCCTAAGGTGGTAGCGATCCAGAGATCACGTGGTTATTCGACTCGTAAGACTTTTACTATCGACCAAATTAAAGAGATGATTGCTTTTGTTAAGAAAGTTAGTCCACAAAGTATTGTCTTCATTGATAATTGCTACGGTGAATTTTCTGAAAAGCATGAAGCAACCGAATATGGCGCAGATTTAATGGCCGGTTCTTTAATAAAGAATGCCGGTGGTGGTCTTGCTAAGATGGGTGGCTATATTGTCGGTAAAAAAGATTTAGTGGAAAATGCTCGTCTTGCACTTACCGCTCCAGGTTGCACTGATGAAGGAGCAACAATTGGTAACTTGCATGACTTCTATGAGGGCTTTTTCTTAGCACCTAATGTAACTGGTATGGCTGAAAAAGGTATGATTTTTGCGGCAGCCTTGTTTGCTAAAATGGGAATGAATGTCACTCCCGCATGGGATGAAAAGCGTAGCGACATTATTGAAACAATTATCTTTAATGATCCTGACAAAATGATCAAATTCGTTCAAGAAGTACAAAAGAATTCTCCAATTGACTCTTTTGTTACTCCAGAAGCAGTTCCAATGGAAGGCTACGAAGATAAGATTATTATGGCAGCGGGGAACTTTGTTTCAGGCTCAACTATTGAGTTTTCTGCAGATGGTCCAGTTAGACCACCTTATGCGGTTTATATGCAAGGTGGCTTAACATATGCGCATGATAAAGTAGCTGTTATTAATGCTGTAAGGGATACATTCTTTAATCAAAAATAATTTTAATTTTTTACTAGACCAATTTGACATTTATAAATTGGTCTGCTATTGTATTAGTCAGTTCTAGGAGATAAAAATAAATCATAGGACCATATCAATTTAATATTTTTGTTTTTATAGGTGGATAAAACTATGAGTAAACAATATACTGCAGAAGAAATTAGAAAAGAAGTTGAAGATAAAGACGTTAGATTTTTACGTCTTTGCTTTACTGATATTAATGGTACTGAAAAGGCTGTTGAAGTACCTAAGAGTCAATTAGACAAAGTTTTGAATAACGATATTCGTTTTGATGGTTCTTCAATTGATGGCTTTGTTCGTCTTGAAGAAAGTGACATGGTTTTATATCCTGACTTTTCAACTTGGACAGTTTTACCTTGGGGTGATGAACACGGTGGTAAGATTGGACGTTTGATTTGTTCAGTTCATACAACTGATGGCAAACCTTTTGCAGGTGACCCAAGAAACAACTTGAAGCGTGTTATTGGTCAAATGAAAGAAGCAGGCTTTGATACATTTGATATTGGTTTTGAAATGGAATTTCACCTTTTCAAGTTAGATGAAGATGGTAATTGGACTACCGACGTTCCAGATCATGCATCATACTTTGATATGACTTCAGATGATGAAGGCGCAAGATGTCGTCGTGAAATCGTTGAAACTTTGGAAGGTATGGGCTTTGAAGTTGAAGCAGCTCACCATGAAGTAGGTGATGGTCAACAAGAAATTGACTTTAGATTTGATGATGCATTGACTACTGCAGATAGATGCCAAACCTTCAAGATGGTTACTCGTCAAATTGCAAGAAAGCATGGTTTGTTTGCTACATTTATGGCTAAGCCTGTTGAAGGCCAAGCTGGTAACGGTATGCACAACAATATGTCACTCTTTAAGGGTAAGCGTAATGTCTTCTACGATGAAAATGGTGAATTCCACCTTTCAGATACTGCTCTTTACTTCTTAAATGGTATTTTGGAGCACGCTCGTGCAATTACTGCAATTGGTAACCCAACTGTTAACTCATACAAGCGTTTGATTCCTGGTTTTGAAGCTCCTGTATACATTGCTTGGGCTGCTAAGAACCGTTCACCACTTGTACGTATTCCTAGTGCTGGTGAAATTAACACTCGTTTGGAAATGCGTTCAGCTGACCCAACTGCTAACCCATATCTTTTACTTGCTGCATGTTTGACTGCTGGTCTTAACGGCATTAAGGAACAAAAGATGCCAATGAAGCCAGTTGAAGAAAACATCTTTGAAATGACTGAAGAAGAAAGAGCAGAACATGGTATCAAACCATTGCCAACTACTCTTCACAACGCAATTAAGGCATTTAAGAATGATGATTTAATCAAGTCAGCTTTAGGTGATCACTTAACTCATAGCTTTATTGAATCTAAAGAATTAGAATGGTCTAAGTATTCACAATCAGTTTCAGATTGGGAACGTCAACGTTACATGAACTGGTAAAATAGCTAATTAATAAGAATCCTCATAGTTCGAAGCTATGAAGGTTTTTTGTTGTATAATCAAAAATGGATATTTTGATTATAACGATGGAGAAAAAAGTTGAACAAAAAGATAAAAGTTGGGTTAATTACTTGTTGTAGTTTGTTACTTTTGACAGGGTGCAGTCCCGTGAGTCATAAAACGCAGCATCAAGAAAAGAAAATAGCGGTAGTCAAAAAACATTCTTCTAAGAAAATCGTAAATGAAGATGGAGTCAGGTTATCTACAAAGCTGACACCTAAAGAAATTGCAAGTGCTATTACGGTGTGTGCTGCAAATAAATATCATGGAACTTGGGTAAAAGTATTAAATGAAGCAAGAACTAATGGCTTAAAAATTAGTTTTCATAATCGAAGCGATTATCCCAAAATCACTAATGGTCAGGGATATGTATATGGAGTAAGTGCTGATAAACAAAATAGTGGAGCATGCTATACATTAAATGATGACCAGATTTTTATCTATGATAATCAAACTGAATTAGGCTCAATTACAGTAGATAAAATGGTTAAATATTTAAATACACATAATAGTGCTGGCATTGTTAAAAGACTAGCTAATGATGTGGTTTTAGGTACAGCTGATAATAATTCAAATGGCTCTAGTACTACGAAAATAGCAGGCGATAGAGGTTTAGATAATGCACCTGCAGAGATGCTAGGAACTTGGTACTCATATGATAATCATGAAAAAGCAACCGTAACTTTTACTGAACATACTATCGAAGAGACAGAAGATGGGCGTACAGTTACGACAGAACTGCATAAAATGAACCCAGATCGTGATCGCGGTGATCATGATCAAGATAAGGCTTATTGGGCTAAAACCAAGCATTGGGCAACTATTTCTAAGTTTAAAGTGCCTGAAAGCAAGCCAAAAGATAATAAGCTGTACTATAACATCTATGGTTGGAATGAAACCGCTGGCGATGGTGAGTTTTATGCTCTCCATACAGAAGAAAGTCAACCTGTATTAATATTAGCTGGAGGTGCAGGCATATGGACCGATGCGGTATATTGGAAAACACCAGAATTAGCTCAAAAATATGCTGGAAAGAAGTTCCATGATTTGCGTTATCGAGAAATGGATTAATTTGCTAAAAAAGCTTTAATGAATTTAACAAAATCAACTTTCTAATGTAAAATGCTATATAATAAAAATGCTAATTAGTATCCCTAATTTTCGTTAGGGGTATTTTTGTATTATCGGGAAGAATGTTGAAAGTATTGCAATGAGCAAAAAGATATTAGTATTAATTTTTTTAATAGCTACAGCTCTAAATCTCAGTGCTTGTAGTCAAAATTCCACTCAGCATGATAAAAGTGTCGACAACAATACTCAAAAGCAAGTTTCAAAGAATTTAACTGCTAATAAATTAACCAAGACATCACAGGCTAGTGCAATTACAATTTATGCAGCCATGAAATATAAAGGAAAATGGCAAGACGCATATAAGCAAGCGGTAAAAAATCATTTAAGTATCAGTATTAAAAGTAAAACAGGTTTTAGCCGTATTTTTAAAGGGCAGGGCTATATTTACCAGGTTACTGGTAACGGAAAAGAACAAAATACTTTCTACACGTTGAAGAAAGATGAAGTCTCATTTTTTAACCATAAAAAGAAAATAGCTACTGTTAGTTTGAATTCGATTTTAACTTTTTTAAATGATCATCAAAAATCTGAAGAAGTGAAAAGATTATCTGCTAAGACTGTATTGGGTGCTCGGATTACTTCAAATAAATATGGGGTTAAAGGGGATGCAGGGTTAGCTTATATTCCTAAAAAACTTCGTGGTATTTGGTACAATAAAAAGGGTAAAAAGCTAGTGATCACTGCTCATACTATTGAAGGAGAAGAGATTCATAGGATATCAACTTCTGTAGTTACTACGGAATCCTTCCAACAAACTAAGCACTGGGCTAGAGCTCGAATCGAGAATATTAATGGTATTGATTGTTATCATGTCCAAAGCTTAGGAGCACAAAACTTTGGCTTTTTGTATACTGTACAAAAAAATGGTAGAAATCCGGCGGTAGTAACCTATAGTGTAGATACCGGAGATTATCTTGATTCCTATTGGAAATCAACAACAATTGCTAAAAATAATGTGAATGCTGAATTTAAAAGCTTAAAGTAAGTATAAGTTTTAGGAAATTTTTGCTTTAAAAGTTGGCATTTATTCTTTTTCATAATATTATTAGGAAAAGCAATAGAAACGAATAAGAAAAGGGGAAATTCTGTTGAAACATAAATTAACTGTGTTGGTTGCAATTTCTGCGGCTTTAACTTTAGCAGGATGCAGTCAAACTACACAAAGCAATACACAATCATCACAATCTAAAACAAGTAAAGTTGCTAAGAATTCAAGTGATAACTCTAGTACTTCAACAGCTAGTTCCAAGAATAAAGATACATATACTAAGTTGTCTGCAAGCAAGATGGATTACAAGACCACTGCCAGTGCCATTGCAGTTTATGCGGCACAAAAATACGGTGATACTTGGGAAATTGCTGTTAATGCCGCTAAGCAAGGAAATTTAGGTGTAGCATTTAGAAGTAAAGATGCTACAGGCATTACCTCAGATAATAGCGGTTATGTTTATGAAGTTAGTGGTACCGGCAAGAGCAGTAATGCGCGTTATATGCTAGCTGGTGATGGTGCCAATAAACAAGTTACTATTTTTGTTAAGCAACGTAATTTAGGAACTACTAGTTTGAAAGATATCGTTGCTTACCTTAACCAAAAGAATGATGCTGATTTAGTAAAACAATTAGCTGAAAAAACACAATTAAATGTCAAATTAGAAGGCGATGAAGATGCACAAAAGACTACAACTACTAGTGCTAGTGTGATTCCTTCATCACTTCAAGGTACTTGGTACACTGCTGATACAGGCAACGGCAATATTGACACTTTGACTGTAACTGATAATAAAATTAATGATGAAGCTGGTTTTAGCATGAATGTTAAGGCTAAGAACAGTGGTTCAAGTACTTCAGATGGTTATATGAAGCAAACTACAATTAATGGTATTAGTTTCTATAGCTTTACCAATATGGGTCAAACTCCAGGACAGGGTAGTACATACTTGGCACCACATACTGAAGATGGTCAAAGTGTGATCGTCTCAGCTAATTCAAACGGCCGCACTAATGCTGTTTACTGGAAGAGTGAAGCTCTTGCAAAGAAGAATTCTAATAAGCAATTTAGTGATTTGAAGTATTAGATTATGAATGTAAAAAAGACGTCGATTGTCGACGCCTTTTTTAGTTTGGATTAATTAAATCTTCTAGTTTAAATTTTCCATTTTTGTAATCAATTACAAGAATAGAACAATTGCCAAATCTCTTTTTTAAAAATTGCTGTGGATCAACTCCGATGGCAATTAAGAAATTAAAGCAGGCTCCGGCATGTGAGACGGCAATAACTTTCTCATTGGGTTGGGCTTTAGCCATAAAACTTGAAATTGTATCAAATACACGCTTTTGCACGTCTTTTTGATTTTCACCACCATATTGAACAAAAAAATCGTTGTAAGGAACTTGAGGGTTAAGACGTTCATCTTGACCTTCGAAAGAACCGAAATACTCTTCTTTTAAGCCTTTTAGTCTTTGATAAGATATTGTTTATTAGTAACAATTTCTAAAGTATCGCTAGCTCTGAGACTGTCAAGAAGTTTGTGTAAATAGATCTTTCTCATCGATTGATTTTTTATCCTTTATTTAGTCAAAATAAGATAACGGACTACATTATGATAATTATAATTCTTGTAAGCCTTTTCATTAACAAAAATAATGTTTTGGTGTAATAATGAAAGCTGAACAGATTTATAAAATTTATGTAGAAAGAGGCACAAGATATGACAGTATATTACAAAGGATTCCCACAAAGCGATCGGGAAGAATATTTGCATATGATTAATGTCGATGAACTTGAACAAAGAGTTAAGAAAATTATGCCAGAAGGGGCATATTACTACATTGCTTCTGGTTCAGAGAATGAATGGACATGGCGTAATAACACCGCAGCCTTTAATCATTGGCAAATTATTCCTCGTGCCTTAACTGACATGGAAAATCCTTCTACAGCTACTGAATTCATGGGGATGAAGCTCAAGACTCCAGTAATGATTTCACCAATTGCATGTCACGGAATTGCACATACAATGGCTGAAGTTGATACGCAAAAGGGTGCTGCAGCTGCTGGTGCATTGTTTGCATCAAGTACCTATGCTAACAAGAGTGTTGAAGATATTGCTAAAGCCGCTCCAGATGCTCCAAGATTTTTCCAACTTTACTTAAGTAAGGATTGGAAATTTAACGAAATGGTCTTTGATGCAATTAAAAAGACAGGTTATAAGGGCATTTATTTGACTGTTGATGCTTTAGTATCAGGTTATCGTGAAGCTAACTTGAGAACTAAATTTACTTATCCAGTTCCATTGGACTTCTTTACCCGCTATCTTGATGGTAAGGGTGAAGGACAAAGTGTAGCTCAAATGTATGCTTCATCAGCTCAAAAGATTGGTCCTGAAGATGTTCGTCGCATTAAGGAAGAAACTGGCTTACCTGTAATTGTTAAGGGTGTTGAATCTGTTGAAGATGCTTATAAAGCAATGGGTGCTGGCGCTGATGGTATTTATGTTACCAACCATGGTGGCCGTCAATTAGATGGTGGTCCTGCAGCTATTGATGTTTTGCCAGCAATTGCCAAGGCTGTTAACCACCAGGTACCAATTATCTTTGATTCCGGCGTACGTCGTGGCTCACATGTCTTTAAAGCATTAGCATTGGGTGCCGATATGGTTGGTATCGGTCGTCCATATCTTTATGGTTTAGCCTTAGGTGGAGCACCAGGTGTTCAAAGTGTAATTGATCAATTAGACAAAGAATTGTTGATCGATATGCAATTAACAGGATGCAAGACTATTGAAGACGTTAAACATGCTAAAATTGCACATATTAATTACACTGCAGATAATTTGGATTCAATTACTTCTCCTGACAGAATGAAGCCATATCCAAAGACAGCCGATAATCAAATTAAGACAAATGGTGCCTCTGATGCAACGTCAGGAGCATCAGAGCATTAAATAACTAATTGAAAAAATCTTCTTTTAATAAGATGATTTTTTTATTTTTAGTAGGTCACTTTCTTAACTAATACTGATATAAGTACGATTATCTGATTAAAAAGAACCGATTATTTAATAACATAAAAATATTTTTAAAAATTTTTATGAGGAATAAAGCTGAATAATTTATAAATACTAATAATAACAGCTGTTATTGTAAGGCCTAAAGTGAAAAATTAGAATAAAATAAGATAACACTACTGAAAACGCATTATTGCCCGACTTGAAAGACTTTTTAAGAGGTATACACTATAAGTGAGCCTATTAAAAGATTAGGGAGTTTAGAATTTTATGGAGGCGTAATTATGAATGTGTTAAGTTTAGCACGTTTCCAATTCGCAATGACGACCATATTCCACTTCTTCTTTGTACCATTTACAATTGGTACAATCTTCGTGGTTGCGATTATGGAATCAATGTATGTCCACACTGGAAACCCTAATTATCGCAAAATGACTAAATTCTGGGGAAATGTCTTCCTCTTAACTTTCGCCGTTGGTGTGGTAACTGGATTAATTCAGGAATTCCAATTCGGTATGAATTGGTCAGATTATTCAAGATTCATGGGTGATATTTTCGGAGCTCCATTAGCATTTGAAGCCTTGCTATCATTCTTTATTGAATCAACATTTATTGGTCTTTGGTTATTTACCTGGGATCGTGTAAAGAAGGGCTTGCACCTATTCTTTGCATGGATGATTGTCTTTGGTACTTTAACTTCAGCACTTTGGATTTTGACAGCTAACTCATTTATGCAGCATCCCGTTGGATTTAGTATCCGCGGTGGTCGTGCAGTCATGGTTGACTTTGGTGCATTGCTTAGCAACCGTCAATTATTATATGAATATACTCACGTAATTTTTGGTGCATTGCTTACCGGTGCTACCATTCTTACAGGTTTAGCTGCATTCCAATTACTTAAAAAGCGTAGCATATCAGATGTTAACAAGAAGATTTATCATAAAACTATTCGTTTAGGATTGGTTTTAATGTTAATTTTCTCATCTTGTGAGTTTGTTGCCGGTGACTTCCAAATGAGATATTTGGTTCATGAACAACCAATGAAGTTCGCTGCAGCAGAAGGTGTAACGACTACGACCGGTGAAAAAGCACCATGGACTGTAGTTGGCTATGTCGATCCTAAGACTCATGACATGAAAGGAAACATTGATATTCCCGATGTATTGAGTATTCTTTCATACCACAAGACCATAGGCGCCGTAACTGGTATGAAAGAAGTTAATAAGCAACTTGAAAAGAGATATGGAACTAAGATTGACAACCATAAGATGGATTATTATGTTCCAGCTAACACTTTGTTCTGGTCATTCCGTGTAATGTGTGGCTTTGCTGCATTATTATTCTTAGTTTCAATTGTAGGATTGATCATGACACGCAAAGGCAAAGAAAGTCTTTACAGCCATCGTTGGTGTCTATGGGTACTGGCAATTTTGACTTTCTCACCATTTATTGTTAATACTGCAGGTTGGTTAATTACTGAACTTGGTCGTTATCCATGGACTGTTTATGGACTATTTACTATTGCACAAAGTGTATCACCAAGTGTATCAGCAACATCATTGTTAATTTCCAATATTGTTTACTTCTCATTGTTTACAATTTTGGCAATTGTAATGATTGCTTTAACTGTTCGCTTCTTGCGTAATGACCCAGAAGAATGGGAAAAAGCTGGAGACGAAAAGAGAGCTACTGATCCATTTGCAAAGGGGGCCTTTTAAATGTCAGCGTCAGTTTTGCAAATATTATGGTTTATCTTATTAGCCGTTTTGTTTTCCGGCTTCTTCTTCCTGGATGGTTTTGACTTCGGTGTGGGAATGGCTGTAAAAACATTAGCTTATAATGATGCCGAAAGAACTCAAATTGTCAGAACTATTGGACCTGTGTGGGATGGTAATGAGGTATGGCTTATTACCGCAGGTGGTGCTATGTTTGCATCATTCCCATATTGGTATGCAACATTATTTTCAGGATACTACATTATTTTGCTGATTATCTTGGTTGGCTTAATTATTCGTGGTGTATCCTTTGAGTTTAGGTCAAAGAGTAGTGCAGCCCATCGTCATATTTGGGATAACATAATGGCAATCGGGAGTTTCCTTGTTCCATTCTTCTTCGGAATCATGTTTATCTCAATGATTAAAGGGATGCCAATCGATGCAAATGGTAATATTTATGGTCATTTCTTCGATTACATTAACTGGTTCTCAGTAGTAGGTGGTGTTGCTTTAACACTTCTTTGCTACTTACATGGTTTGAACTATATTACTTTAAAGACAAAAGGCGTAATTTCAGATCGTGCCCAAAATTATGCTCATGCACTTTACTGGGTACTCTATATTGGTGAAGTTATTTTTGCTTTACTATTATTCTTCCAAACAGACTTCTTAAAGGTTCATCCAATTTTGACTCTAATCTGCCTAGCTTTAATCGTGGGCTTCTCAGTTGCAGCACACGTTTCAACCTTTAAGAACAAGCAAGGTACCGCTCTTACATTTAGTGGTCTTACCTTGATTTCATTGGTAGCATTAATCTTCTGCGGATTGTTCCCAAGAGTAATGATCTCATCAATTAGTAGCAAATACGATTTGATGATCCAAAGTGCATCATCATCAAATTACACTTTAGTTGTAATGACAATTGCTACTGTAATCTTGGTACCTTGTGTTTTGGCTTACACAATCTGGGCTTACTGGATTTTCCGCAAGCGGATTGCAATGCCTAAAATTGGAGAGGTTAAATAATGATTGATCGACAGCTATTCAAACTTGCTGGCGCTAGTGCAATCATGAGAAAGCTTGCAGTGATTGAGATTCTGCAGGCTTTTTTCATAATTGGTCAGGCTTTGGCATTAAGTGCAGTTTTGACGGGACTTTGGGAAGGTCATGCTTTAAATTGGCTATTATTATTGCTATTTATTGTATGCTTTGCCTTGCGTCAATTGATTAATACTATTAGGGATGCAATTTTAAATAAATATTCTGGAAAAATTGCAGAAGACTTACGAGAAAAACTTTTAACCAAAGTATTTAATGAAGGACAAGCTCTAGTTCAAAAGCAGGGAACGGGTAGCTTGATTACGATGGCTTTGGATGGAGTTGATGAGGTTCGACAATATGTCAAACTGATTTATAGCAAAGTCCTTACGATGATGATCGTTCCGATCATAGTGTTTATCTGCATGCTTTGTTTAAATTGGCTTTCTGCAGTAATTCTGCTTTTGATGTATCCTTTAATTGTTCTTTTCATGATGATTTTGGGACATGCAGCACAAGATAAGGCGATTAAACAATTTGGTCGTTTCCAGGTTTTATCAAATAATTTTATTGATTCCTTACGTGGTATTGATACACTAAAATATTTGGGCCTAAGCAAGCGCTATTCAAAAAGTATTTATCGTTTAAGTGAAAACTTTCGCAAGAAAACAATGGCAGTGTTAAAAGTCGCAATGCTTTCAACTTTTGCTCTTGATTTCTTTACTACTTTATCAATTGCTATCATTGCAGTTTTTCTTGGTTTTGA
Source organism: Lactobacillus sp. UMNPBX4 (assembly GCF_002554115.1). Taxonomy (NCBI): domain Bacteria; kingdom Bacillati; phylum Bacillota; class Bacilli; order Lactobacillales; family Lactobacillaceae; genus Lactobacillus; species Lactobacillus sp. UMNPBX4. Next base: position 35,592 of record NZ_PCZF01000007.1, on the reverse strand, counting down.
TTTGATGAATGGAAAAATCAATTTATTTCCTGCTTTGGGGATCTTGATTTTAGCACCAGACTTTTTCTTACCAATCCGAGATTTTGCAGGCGATTTTCATGCCACTCTAAATGGAAAAAATGCGTTTAAGAGAATTAATGAGTTAATCGCTGCTCCGAAAGAACCTGTAAAGAAAATTGCATTAACTGACTGGAGTGCAAATGATGAGTTAATAATTAATGACCTGCGTTTCAATTATTTAAAGGGTGCAGAAATTGGACCAATTAATTTTAAGATTAAAGGCTATCAAAAAATCGGAATTATCGGTATGAGTGGTTCTGGTAAGAGTACTTTGATTAACCTAATTAGTGGCTTTTTAACACCAAGTCAAGCTGATATTGAAATAGAAGGTCATAAAACTAACACGATGAACATCCCTGATTGGCAGAGGCAATTAATCTACATTCCGCAACAGCCATATGTTTTTTCAAAGTCTTTACGTGAAAATATTGCTTTTTATCACCCTGAAGCAACTGATCAAGAAATATTGCAGGCTATTCATGTCATGGGATTAGATGATTTATTAAACGACTTGCCTAAGGGCTTAGATACGGTTATCGGTCAAGGTAAAAGAGCTTTGTCTGGTGGTCAAGCGCAAAGAATTGCTTTAGCAAGGGCATTTCTAGATCCTAAACGTAAAGTGATGATCTTTGATGAGCCAACTGCTCACTTAGATATTGAAACTGAAATTGATTTGAAGACTAAAATGTTGCCTTTAATGCAAAAGCGCCTGGTCTTCTTTGCCACTCACCGGTTGCACTGGTTAAAAGAAATGGATTATATCCTAGTCATGAATCATGGACAGCTAGTAGGTCAGGGAACGTTTGCAGATTTGCAGGCAAATAATAGTTACTTTATTGATTTAATTCACGGAATGAGAGGCGAAAGCAATGATCAATAGGATTCCAATTTTAAAAGCTCTAAAAAATGATCGTTGGGTTCGTCCTTTCTTAAAGCGCTACAAAAAAACTTTGATCTTAGCAATTTTCTTGGGTATTTTGACGTTCTTCTGCGGTGGAGGATTGATGTTCTGCGCAGGTTACTTGATTAGTAGATCTGCTGCACGACCTGAAAATATTTTACTAGTTTATGTACCGATAGTTTTGACCAGAGCATTTGGTGTGTTCCGTCCAGCTGTCCGTTATGTTGAACGGTTAGTAAGTCATAACTGGGTCTTTAGAATGACTTCCAAATTCCGCCAGCAGCTTTATGATTCGTTGGAACGGGATGCTACTAATTTTAATAGTAAGTATCAACTAGGCGATATCTTAGGCTTATTGTCTGATGATGTTAGCCACATTCAAAACCTGTATTTAAGATCTATTTTTCCAATGATGGTAGCTTGGGGCCTATATGCAATTATTGTAATTGGCTTAGGTTGGCTATCTCCATTAATGGGATTATGGATGCTAGTAGTTTTTGGCTTAATTATTTTTGCTATTCCAATTTGGTCAGTGCTTGTAAACGGAGCTAGACAGACCTATGAAAAGCAGATGCAAGATAAACTGTATGCTGATCTGACAGATAACGTGATGGGTGTCAACGATTGGGTTTTATCCGGTCGTGGTTCAGCCTTTTTGAAGCTCCATGTTAAAGATCAACAAGAACTTTTTGAAGTTGATCAGGTGATGAAAAAGTTTGAACGTTGGCGTGATTATACTTTTCAGCTAGTATATCTGTTAGCGATTGTCAGTTTGATAATTTGGGGCATGTTTCGCTTTGGTCAAAGAGATACCTATTATACAAACTGGATTGCAGCGTTTGCATTGGCACTATTTCCAACCGTGTCAGCCTTTGCGGGATTGCCAGCCGCAGCTCAGGAAACAAATATTTATAAGGATTCGTTAAATCGATTAAATAATTTACCTGGACCAGAAGTTGAAAATAAGAAAGCAATTACCCTTAAGGCTCCATATGAAATTGATTTTAAGGATGTGCATTATACTTATCCCAAGACTGATAAAGAGATTTTGCACGGTCTTAATTTAACCATTAAGAATGGTGAAAAGTTAGCAATTTTAGGACGTAGTGGTGCTGGTAAAAGCACGCTCGCTTCATTATTGCGTGGAGATCGTACTCCTGATAGCGGTAGTATTACGCTAAATGGAATTTCGACAGATCAATTTGGTGATCAGATTGCTAATTATTTCAGTATAATTAATCAAAATCCTTACTTGTTTAACACAACAATTGGCAATAATCTCCGCTTAGGAAATGAAGATGCTACAGATGATCAATTGTGGGATGTGTTAAGACGAGTAGGATTAGATCAAATGGTTGAAAAACTGCCGCAGGGTTTAGAAACAGAAGTAGATGAAGCAGGTTTACGTTTTTCAGGTGGTGAGCGTCACCGCTTGGCTTTGGCAAGAATTTTGTTAAAAGATACGCCGATTGTATTGCTTGATGAGCCAACAGTAGGATTAGATCCTATTACTGAACAAGCTGTGATCGATACTTTTATGACTCAGCTTAAAGGAAAAACTTTGATTTGGATTACACACCACTTGCAGGGAATTGATCAAATGGATCAGGTTATTTTCCTAGAAGATGGGAAAATTTATATGCAAGGCAGTCCAAAAGAGTTGTGGCAAACTGAGCAGCGTTATCGTGAATTAAAGAGAGCAGATCAAGGTCTGTGAGGAAAAAGCAATGTTAACAAATAAAGTACCTGAAAAAGACGTTAATGATTTATTTACCCGCGTTGCTCCCAATTATGATTTGATGAATAATATGGTCAGTTTGGGCATCCAGAATATTTGGCGGAAACAATTTTTAACCAGATTAAATTTGAAAAGCACAGATCAATGTTTAGATTTATGTTGTGGCACTGGCGATTCTACTATTGCTTTAGCGAAAAAAGTTAAATTGGTAACTGGCCTAGACTTTAATCAAGCAATGTTAAAACTGGCCCACGAAAAGATAGTGAAAAAGCATTTGCAACCGAAAGTTAAATTAGTTAACGGGGATGCAATGAATTTGCCTTTCGCGGCGAGAAGTTTTAATTGTGTTACCATTTGTTTTGGCTTACGCAATGTGCCCGATGCAGAAAAGACCATTAAAGAAGCTTATCGGGTTTTAAAACCTGGCGGACAATTTGCCATTTTAGAAATGTCGCAGCCTAATAATCAGATCATTAAATTAGGTTGGCGTGCGTATTTTGAAATTTTCCCTTATTGGGCAAAGCTGGTTAAGAGCAATGTGCGAGATTATCAATATTTATCTAAAACAAGTAAAGAATTTTTATCTGCTCAACAATTAAAGCAATTATTAGTTAAAAATGGATTTAGTCATGTCGCGGTTAAGAAATTAACTGGTGGAGCGGCAGCGATTCATATAGGAATTAAATAGATAAAAATTAGATGTATCGAAAGGATGTGGGCTAATGGCTTTAAATGTATTTTTGGAATTAATTGAAATTAAGGCCAAGACAGCTAGTGTAATACCATTTTTGTTAGGAATGTGCTTTAGTAAATTTTATTATCATCAACTAAATTGGCAGCTAGCTTTAATCTTCTTTATTGCGATGTTTTTATTCAATATGGTTGTCGATATGTTTGACAATTATTGCGATTATTATCATGCGGATAGTAAGAGTTACCAAGAAAAAACTAATATCATTGGTCGAGAAAATATTAACCCTAAGTTGGTTTTGGGTTTAATAATCGGATTTAGTGTGATTTCGGCATTGTTAGGTCTTTATCTTGTAAGTCAAGCTGGGTTGCCTGTTTTATGGATGGGTATCTTCTGTTTTGCCGTTGGGTATCTATATTCGTTTGGTCTGCATCCAATTTCAAGTTTGCCATTAGGCGAGCTATTTTCCGGTTTCACCATGGGCTTTATGATTGTTTTACTGAGCGTATACCTTAATACCTATCAAGTCTTTACCTGGAATTGGTTAACTATTGGACAAATCTTTTTGGTAGCTCTGGCAGATGAATTATGGATCTCTAATTTAATGCTGACCAACAATTTATGTGATGCTCAAGAAGACGAAGATAATCACCGTACGACTATCATTCATTTTATTGGTAAAAAGGGCGGATTAATCGCTTTAACCGTCAAAAATGTATTGGCATTTTTGATTATTGGAATTTTACCTTTCTTGGGACTTGCACCAAAAACTGTTTGGCTAACGATCTTAATCGTTCCATTTATCTATCAACAAAATAAGATAATTATTCATAAACAAGTTAAAACGGAAACCTTTAGTACCGGTGTTAAAACACTGTTAGTAGGGTCTGCCGCATATCTATTTACATATTTCTTAGGAATTATATTTTAAAAGAGTAGGAGGATTCAATCATGAAAAAGGTTGTTGTATTAGGTGCTGGTTTTGCCGGCATTAAGACCGTCGTTAAACTGCAAAAAAAATTGCGTGAAGAAGTTAAGATTATTTTAGTTGATCGCAATCCATTTCACTGTGAGACATTCCGTTTGTATGACGTGGTATCTGGTGAAGCGCCATACACCGCAATATCGTATCCAGTAGCAGATGTGATTAATCCAAAGATGACTACCTTTATCCAAGATGAAGTTAAGAAAATTGATTACCAAAATAAAACGGTAGAATTAGCCAAGCATACTCCTTTAAAATATGATTATTGTGTAATTGGATTAGGCTTTACGTTAAGCACATTTGGAATCGATGGCGTGCAAGAACATGCATTGCCTATGTATAATGTGGAATCTGCCGAGGCTATTCGGAATCATCTGTATGCAAGCATGCGTGATTATAAAAAGACTAAGAATCCGAATGATTTGGTAATAACAATGTGTGGGTCAGGCTTTCAGGCAGTAGAAGTAACCAACGCTATAGCTATGAATAGACCTCGTTTTGCCAAATTAGCAGGAGTTAGTCCTGATCAAATCAAAATCAAGATGTTTAATAGCTCTAAGAGAATGTTGCCAATGTTTGGCGATAAGCAATGTAATTATGCTTTGAATAAGATCAAAGAAAATGATATTGATATCATTAATCAAGCGCGCATTAGTCAAATTCAAGCGGATGGCGTTTGCTATAAGATTGGTGATCAAGCTGAAGAAAAGAAGTTGGCAACTAATAACATAATTTGGATGATGGGCTTTAGTGGTAATCCAGTAATTGCGGACTCTGGTTTTAAGGGACAACGTGACAAGATTACAGTAACTGATCATTTAACAGCTCCTGAAAGTGAAGACATCTATGTTTTAGGGGATGTTGCTTCAGTGCCACAACCAGGAAAGAGCTGGCCTTTGCCAAATACTGGTCAATTAGCTTTATCTATGGCTAATTATGCAGCCGATGATATTCATGCGAGAGTGAATGGCTATAGTCGTCCTAACCCATTTGTTTACCATGACTTAGGTGTTGTGGTTGATTTGGGTAAAAGTGCTGTAGGCTTAGCATTAGGCGTTAAATTATATGGCTATTGGGCTTCAGTGATGAAGAAGATCACTATTGATAAATCGATCTTTGAAACCGGCGGCGTTAAAGGAACGTTATCTATTGGTCGTTTTGACTTTTATCATTAAAATAAAAATTTACATAAATAAAATAAGTGATGGATCTTTGATGATTCATCGCTTATTTGTTTTGGTATTATATTTCTTTCTGAATTCGGTCGGTGAAATCTGATATCTTTTACGAAAAAGGCGATTAAAGCTCTGATAGCTTTGAAAACCGGAAGAAAGTGCAATGTAAGAAATCGTTCCAGAATCCGATTTTAGTAGTTCACTTGTTCTTTTTAAGCGGTAATCGATTATAAATTGTTCTGGACTTTGATTAGAGTTTTTCTCCTGAATTTTTAATCATAAAAAACAAGAATTTATCATAGATCGCGGAAATTGCGGAGTTCATTTTGGTGAAAGTTATGGCAATAGTCGCAGTTGTCATTTAAATCTAGATCAAAAAATAAAAGTTAGAATCTTACAAGATGAATCTTCAGCTGAAATTTTCTTAGATGATGGTAAAAAAGTATTTTCAATGCGAGTTTTTCCTGATGAAAAAGCTAACCGAATTTTTGTAACAAGTGAAAATGGTGAAGCTAAAGTAGAAGGTACTATTTATCAATTAAGATCAGCTGAACTATAAAAAAGAAGCATAGAAAGTTCTATGTTCCTTTTTAGTAAGTAGAATACGGAGAAAAATATGCAAAATTTAATTACAGTTGATGAAGAAAATAAAGTTTTTCATTTACACAGTAAACAAATATCATATTTATTTTCAGTGGAACAGGGAGCTACTTTAGCTCATTTATATTTTGGTAAAAGAATTCGAAAATATCATGGACAGTTAAAATATCCCCGTTTGCTTCGAGGCTTTTCAGGCAATTTGGCTGATGTACCAGGACGTGAGTTTTCTCGTGATACTTTGCCTGAAGAATATAGTAGTGCAGGCGAAATGGATTATCGCACACCAGCAACGGTTTTATATCAAAAAAATGGTTCAAATTCTATTTTGTTAAGATATAAGAGTTATGAAATAGTTGCAGGGAAGCCAAAATTGAATGGTTTGCCACATAGTTGGGTTAAAGACGAAGATGAAGCCCAAACTTTGATTGTTACTCTTGAAGATCAATTAACTCAGGTGGAATATCAATTGTTTTATACAATTTTTAGAGATTTACCAGTTATTTCTAGAGCTGTAAAAATAATTAATTCTGGAGAAGAAGTCGTTCACTTAAGAAAAGCCGCTTCAATGCAAATTGATTTTGGCAATGAAGATTTTGAAGCAATTACCTTGTCCGGAGCGCATGCCAATGAACGTCATCAGCAAAGAAGCAAGATTGATCAGGGGATTCGCGTCTATGGTAGTCATCGTGGCGCTTCCAGTCATCAGATGAATCCATTTCTTGCTTTAGTTAGACCTAATACAGATGAATTTGCAGGAGACGCATATGGTTTTACTTTTGTTTATTCAGGTAATCATATGTTTGAACTTGAGAAAGATCAAATTAATCAAATCCGTTTAAATATTGGGATAAACGATTTTAATTTTGATTGGAAACTGGAGCCAAATGAAGATTTTCAGACTCCGGAAGTTTTGATGACCTATTCTCCAAATGGCATAAATCAAATGAGCCAGACATTTCATCAAGTGATTTTTGACCATATTATTCGCAGTAAATTCAAAAATAAGGTTCGACCTATTTTGGTTAATAATTGGGAAGCAACGTATTTCGATTTTAATGAAAAGAAATTACAAGCAATTGTTGATCAAGCTAAGGATTTAGGGATTGAAATGTTTGTCTTGGATGATGGCTGGTTTGGACACAGGGATGCGGATAATTCATCTTTAGGCGATTGGTTTGTCGATCAGAGAAAGTTTCCTACTGGTTTGAGTCATTTTATTGATTATGTACATAATCAAGGATTAAAATTTGGTATTTGGTTTGAACCAGAGATGATTTCCTATGATTCTGAATTATATAAAAAACATCCCGATTATTTGATGCATGTTCCTAATAGAATTCCTAATCCAGATCGTCACCAATATGTGCTTGATTTAGGGAGGAAAGAAGTACGACAAAATATTTTTGACCAGATGGTTAAGATCCTAGATCAAAATCAAATTGATTATATTAAATGGGATATGAATCGTCATATCTCAGACATTTATGAAGCAGATTTAACGCCAGATGAGCAGGGTGAAGCATATCATCGTTATATTTTAGGATTATATGATTTGCTTGAAAAATTGACGACCAGATATCCTAATATTTTGTTTGAAGGATGTTCTGGTGGTGGCGGTAGATTTGATGCTGGTATGGCTTATTACACACCGCAAATTTGGGCTAGTGATAATAGTGATGCGATTGCTAGATTAAAGATCCAATATGGTACAAGTCTAGTTTATCCGCAATCATTGATGACCCACATGTTTCCGTGTGTCCAAATGAACAAAATGGTAGAGTAACACCATTAGCTACACGGGATGCTGTAGCTATGTGGGGAGACCTAGGCTATGAACTTGATTTAACTAAATTGAATGATGATGAAAAAGAAGAAGTTAAAAAGCAAATAACTTTATATAAGCAAATTAGAAAGCTTACTCAATTTGGCACTTTATATCGTTTGAAGTCGCCATTTAATAGTAATCAGACTGCTTGGGAAGTAGTTAGTTCAGATAAACGTGATGTAATTTTAACTGTAGTAAATATTCTGAGTTCAGCTCAGCCTAGCTTTACTAAGCCTAAATTAGCTGGCTTGAATCCAGAATATGATTATAAAAATATCGCCACCAATGAAATAATCGGTGGCGATGAATTAATGGACACAGGTATTTATGATGAGGCGGCCCATCAAGATTTTGTGGCTAAAATGTATCATTTTAAAGCAGTCAATTGATTGCCTTGATTGATTCACGTTTATTTAAGTTGCTGTGACAAGTAACAGTTAGAGGAATACTGATATTTTCAGTAATTAAATCTTTAGCAAGACGGACTGCAGTTTTACCCATTTCTTTGGTATCCATATAAACACTGGAAAGAGTAGGAGTTAAAAAGCGATTGATATCAACATCATCAAAACTTACGACTGAAATATCATCAGGAATAGAAATATGGTGGTTGTTAAGAGCTTTGTAAACGCCTAGTGCCATTGGATCGTTTCCCACTACAATTGCTGTAGGCCGCTCTTTCAAATGAATGACTTGATCAGTAATTTTAAGAGCGGAATCTGCAGACCAATCGGTAATAAAAGAGTGACAATATTGATCCAAGTTGTGCAATTTCATCCAGGAAATATAACGAGTTTCTCTCAAGTCGCATTTTTCAGTAGTGATTTTTCCGTCTAAATCCATAATGGAAGATTTACCACCAATATAAACAATATTTTCATGACCAAGAGAATGAAGAAGATCCAAGATGTAAGTAGTTTTTTCTACGAAGTCATTTCGAATAATATTGCAGTTAAGAATATTAGTGTTGACATCGAGAAAAATTACATTATGATTGATGGTTTGAATCGATTTTATAGCTTCAGGCGTCATTTCACCTTCAATTAATACTGCTCCGTAGTTAGCTAAAATAGACCAATCTTTTTCTTGATCATTCATCTTAAAAGGTTGATCAATTCTTAAATGCCATTTTTTAGCCTCATCATTAATCCCCATATGCATATTAAGAAAATATGGATCATCTATTTCTCGTGCATGGTCATGACGCATAATTAATGCAATTGAAAGTTGCGGATCATTTTGTTTAGGGCCCCGCTTTTTCTTGCCTTTGCTGTAATGCAGTTTGTTTGCTACATGAATTACACGTTTTCTTGCTTCGTCATTAATGTGAAAAGTAGGATCATTATTTAAAATGCGGGATACACTTGCAGGTGAAACGCCAGCGATCCGCGCAATATCTCTAATACTTGCCATAAAAGCCACCTCATATTTCTTCTTTTCGTAATTATAACATTTTAAATGAAGCCAAAGAAAAACACGCTATTAAAGCGTGTTTTTTTAGATAATAAAATAGTTTAGACAGTGTGTTGTGTAGAAATAATAATCTTATTTATCTTCGTAACCCTTTGGGTGGCCCTTGTGCCACTTCCAAGCAGTTGCGATTACGTCATCAACATTTTCGTGTTTTGGCTTCCAGCCTAAAACAGTTCTTGCCTTAGTTGAATCAGCAACAAGTGAATCAGGGTCACCGCCACGACGTGGTCCCATAGTATAAGGAATATCAATACCAGTAACCTTCTTAGCACTTTCCAAAATTTCAAGGTTGGAGTAACCATGTGCAGTACCCAAGTTGAAGACATCTGACTTGTTAGTCTTCATCATATGCTTCAATGCCAAAATGTGAGCATCGATTAAGTCTTCTACTTGAACATAGTCACGTACATTAGTACCGTCTTTAGTATTGTAATCATCACCAAAGATAGTAAATTTACCATCACCAGAAATAGCACTCTTTAAAATATTTGGAATCAAGTGAGTTTCTGGAGCGTGGTCTTCACCGATAGAACCGTCACTTGAAGCACCAGCAACGTTGAAGTAACGAAGGGCAGTGTACTTAATGCCGTCAGCCTTGTCAGCCCAAGCCATGATCTTTTCCATCATCATCTTGGTTTCACCGTATGGATTGATAGGGTTAAGTGGAGTGTCTTCTGTGATTGGCAATTTCTTAGGAATACCATAAGTTGCGGCAGAACTTGAGAAGACTAAGTATTTAACGTTGGCATCATTCATAGCTTGTAATAATGAAATCATACCAGTAACGTTGTTGTCGTAATACTTAAGAGGCTTTTTAACTGATTCTGGAACAAGTGAGTAAGCTGCAAAGTGCATTACTGCATCGATCTTTTCATCACGCAAAATCTTTGATACTAAGAAAGTATCTTCGATGTCGCCTTGATAAAACTTGGCTTTAGGATCAACAGCTTTTCTGTGACCAGTGTACAAAGCATCTAAGACAACAACGTCATTGCCTTCTTTAACTAATTTACGAACAGCATGTGAGCCGATATAGCCCGCACCACCGATAACTAAAACTTTCATGTGTATAACTCCTTTAATAGTTGTTAACTTTTTACTGAAATCGATTACATTGTAACACACAATTTAGTAAATTATTTACTAAATTCAATAAAATGCTTAAAATTAATTGAGTATAAATGAAAATTCGTGATCTAATTCTGGATTAATATGATAAGCACTCTCAACATCAGAGCCCCAACTATCGATTCCGCCAACGCCTCGAACTGCACCTGCAATTACTAACACAGTTCTGCGAACAAGTGGTAATTCCTCAATATGGGTGGCATTTTCGAGTTCTTCAGCGGTATAAGGCAAACAACTAAAATTGAATGGCTTTTTATCTTGTAGAATTGATAAACTGAATTTTTCATTTGTTTGATCAGAATTATTTTGAGTGGCTTCACGGTTAATAACTAACTTTTTAGTTTGCATGTGCATGCCATTTTCTTGCGGAACCAGATATTTGGTAACCGGTAATCCATCGATATGGAAACGACCTTCTTTAGCTCCGGCCATTCTATCAGGATAAGTTTCGCCGGATAAACCTTCATAATCGAATCCAGTAGCGGCAGTTGGCATAATTAATCGAATACCAATCACAGGTAAGGGTGATAATCCCTTCTTACCATAATAATGCATCGTGACTTTAATGTGACCGACATCATCAATATTATAGATGATTTTTGCATTTGTTGCAGGGATAGTTAAAGTTTGATAAGTAAATGAAATTTGAGCACTGCTTGCATATTCGTGATTGCTGAATTTATTGTTAAATGGAGCAATAGGTAATTCAGGAAAATCATGTTCATCTACTTTTAAATGAATATCAGTACATTTAGTGAACATATCGGCTCCGAGCCATTGAGCGGCCTTTAGATTGAATCCGCTGCCGCGATCGTTATCTGTAGTTGCTCGCCAAAAAGTGGGAGTAGGTACACGATAAAGCCATTCTTTGCCGTGTACTTTTAAAGATTCAAGTCCGCCGCGCTCATAACTAAAGATATATTGAAAATCTTGGCCATTCACGCCAAATGTGCCATCGCCGTAAATAATATGCAATTTTTTATTTGTGTAATCCATAGTAGTATCTAACCTCCTGCATTGCTGGTTTGGGTGTGCGGTCTGCGAACATTAAACCGTCGCCAGAGAATTCATAATCGGAGTGACGATCATCAAAGTCGCCACCGTAACGCAATACGTCCTGTCCGCTGACTGGATCATGCACAAACAGAGCCTGATCGATGAAATCCCAGATAAAGCCGCCCATGTACTGAGGGTATTTATCAATTAGCTTGATGTAAGAGCCCATGCCACCGTCGGAGTTGCCCATATCGTGCATGTATTCACATTCGACAAGTGGCTTTTTAGGATTTTGGAGATATTCTTCTGCCTCTTTAGGTGGCAAATACATACAGCTTTCAAGGTCTGAGATTTCTTTCTTAAATTCTGGTGCATGGAAGACGCCTTCGTAGTGGGTGAGGCGAGAAGAATCGTGATCTTTGTAGAATTTGTTCATAGCGGCGATGTTGCTGCCGGCATATGATTCGTTGCCAAGTGACCAGAATAAGATTGCAGTGTGATTCTTGAAGGTTTCATAATTGCTGCGGGCACGGTCGACGACGACTTCACGCCATTCGGGGATGCTGCCGGGTACATTGGAAGTAGCTTCAACTTGGCCTAACTTTTGCCAGGTACCGTGGGACTCCAAATTGTTTTCCGCCATCATGTAAATTCCGTTTTGATCGCAGAGATAGTACCAAGGAATTTGATTTGGATAGTGGCAGGTTCTAACGGCATTGATGTTGTTGTGTTTAAAGATAGCAATGTCTTGCTTCATGTCGGCTAGGGTAATGCTGCGACCACGCTTAGCATCCCATTCGTGACGATTAACGCCGTTGATGATTAATCTTTTGCCGTTAAGCAAAACCACATGATCCTTGGTAATTTCAATTTTTCTAAAACCAAATTGGTAAGGAATAAGTTCAACTAATTTGCCATTTTGGTCATGAACTTCAATGATTAATTGATAAAGGTATGGATCATGGTTGTCCCATAGGTGAACATTGGCAAAAGTTTCGTTTTCAATTTCAACGGTTGATTTAAGTGGCAACTGTTTATTAAGCAAAGTTTTGCCATCGATGTCTTCAACTAAGACGTGGACATTGCCACTGGTTTTACCCATAAAGTGCAATTTAGCGTTGAAGACACCGTCATGGTAATCATTAACAACAGTTGGTTTGATATCTAGATCCATTAGATGAGTCCGAGGTAAGGCTAAGAGTTCAACTGAACGAAAAATACCGGAGAATCTAAACATATCTTGATCTTCTAGCCAGGAAGCAGTGCTGTGTTTGAAGACTTCGACAGCTAAGATGTTGTCTTTTGCTTGAATGTAAGGTGTAAGATCGAATTCGGAAGGTGTGAAACTATCTTCGGCGTAACCGATGAAGTGACCGTTGAGATAGACATACATGGCCCGTTCAACGCCTTCGAATTGAATATGGATGTCATGGCCGGCTAAAGCAGGATTTAAGTCAAAGTGTTTAAGATATGAACCGACTGTGTTGTCTTTTCCTTGACTAAAATCGCCATTCTTGATGCCGCGCCCCAGGGTATAGGCAGGCTTACGATAGATTTTGCTTTCCCAGGGATACAGAATGTTAGTGTATTGATTTTGGGCGTAGCCGTTTAATTCAATTTCACTAGGAACGGGGATGGTGTCAAAGGAAGATGAGTCAAAGCTGCGTTTGTAAAAATCAATGGGCCGGCTTTGAGGATCTTTTGAAAAATGAAACTGCCAGGCACCGTTGAGGCTTTGTTTAAAACTGCTGCTGTGGTTTTGCCATTCACGGTAATCTTTGTAAAAGGGATGATCACTGTGAGCTGGCAGTTGATTAATCCTGAAGACTTCGGGATCATCAAGCCATTTGATATTTGCTTTCATGATAAGACCTAGTTTCTATAAAAAAATATATTTTGAAAACGGTTTTATTATAACACCAAATTAAATAATTTATCAAATAAATAAATAATTTAGTAATATAAAGTAAATAAATTAATTGACAAATCTCGAGAAAAATATTTTTGAATAAAATTTATCTTTATTGGAATTAAGTAAATATTTTGTATAATAAAGACAGGAATATTAGTAAATGGGAAAGAAATAATTATGACAACTATTAAAGAAATTGCACAAAAGTCGGGGTATTCTTCTGCGACTGTTTCGCGGTTGCTCAATAATGATCCTAACTTATCGATTACTGCAGATACCAAAAATAAAATTTTAGAAATTGCTAATAAGCTTGGTTATTGGAAAGACCACCAAGAAAAGGAAATTAAGCCTACAATTGCGCTTCTTTACCGCACTAACCATAAAGAACAGTTGCAAGATGAGTATTTTACTTCTTTAAAGCAAACCTTGGTAGAAACCGTTAAGCAAGAATCAATGAAGATGAAGACCTTTTACAATGCGGCTGACTTAATTGAAAATGCCTCATTGTTCCAAGGTTTTATTGGAGTAGGAGCAGCGCCAATCGAAAATGCTGAGTTGGTAAAATTGCACGAAGTTTTACCAAATGGGGTGTTTGTTGATACTAATCCAGCTCCCGAATTGTTCGATTCAATTAGACCTAACTTAACTTTAACAGTTAAGAATGCTATTGATTTGTTTATTAAAAACGGCTATGAATCGATTGGTTTTATTGGTGGTGTTGGCCCTAAGCATGATCATATTCAAGAAAATGATCCACGTTCCGTTGCCTTTGCGGAATATATGAAGGTTCGCGGAAAAGATGACAGCAACATGTTCGTTTCAGGACCATTCAGCGTTGAAAATGGTTATAAGCTTGGCAAAGAAGTAATAGAGAAGTGCAAGAACAATTTACCAGATGCATTTTTAATTGCTTCTGATACATTAGCAGTCGGTGTTTTACAGGCCTTTAACGAAGAAAATATTAACGTACCAAAAGATACCGCAATCTTGAGTATCAATAACAGTAATGTAGTGAAGTACGTATCACCACCACTTTCTTCTTACAACATCAACCAGCAGGAAATGATTGATTTAGCTTTAACTATGCTGACCAATTTAATTATTCAACCTGATCGTGCGCATATTGATGTGAATATGAACACTAACTTGGTGGTACGTAAAAGCTTTATTCCTAAAGGTGAGTAAATTTTTTAGTAAATAAAAATTTTTCATTTTGAATATTTTGAAAAGAGAATGCTGAAGCATGGCATTCTCTTTTATTTTTACTATAAGTAAATAATTTAGTTATATTAAATAAATAATTTACCAAAACTGATACTAAGCGTATACTCAGATATGTAAACGATTACAGATGATAACAACTTAGGAGGAAGCATTATGACAAACGGTCATAAAAATTCAGGGAAACAAATAATTTCCTATGCATCATTCTGTCTGGGTAACTTAGGACACGCAGCTTTTTATGGTGTAATGAGTACATACTTTATTATTTTTATTACTAGCGGAATGTTCAGTGGGCTAGAGCAATCAGTAGCTGATAAATTGATTGGTTTAATCACTGGCTTAGTGGAGACTACAATCCCGATCAATGGACAGAAGAAACATGCCTGAAGACATTAAGGTCTTTAAAAATGCAGATTTAAATTCAGCTACAATTAATATTTTCTCTTGGGCAGTTCTTGAACCTAGAGAAGGAGTCTATGACTTTTCTAAATTAGACAAGATCGTTCAAGAATTATCTGATGCAAACTTTAATATTGTGATGGGTACGGCAACAGCCGCAATGCCAGCCTGGATGTTTAAAAAGTATCCGGATATCGCAAGAGTTGATTACCAAGGCAGACGTCACGTCTTTGGTCAGCGGCACAATTTCTGTCCGAACAGCAAGAATTATCAAAGACTGGATAGTGAGTTAGTTAAAAAATTGGCCCAGCACTACGCTGACAATCCGCATATCGTAGTTTGGCACGTGAACAATGAATACGGTGGCAACTGTTACTGTGGAAATTGTCAAAACGCCTTCCGTGACTGGTTGAGAAACAAATATAAGACCTTGGGTGCGCTCAACAAGGCTTGGAACATGAATGTTTGGAGTCACACGATTTATGACTGGGATGAAATTGTTGTTCCAAACGAGTTGGGGGATGCATGGGGGCCAGAAAGTAGCGAAACCATTGTTGCTGGCCTTTCAATCGACTACTTGCGCTTTCAATCTGAAAGTTTGCAAAACCTCTTCAAGATGGAAAAGGCAGTCATCAAGAAGTACGATCCTGAAACGCCTGTAACTACTAACTTCCACAGTTTGCCAAACAAGATGATTGACTATCAAAAGTGGGCCAAGGATCAAGATATTATTTCCTATGATAGTTATCCAACTTACGACGCACCTGCTTATAAGCCAGCATTCTTGTATGACTTAATGAGAAGCCTTAAGCATCAACCATTTATGTTAATGGAATCTGCACCTTCACAAGTTAACTGGCAATCTTACAGTCCACTAAAGCGTCCAGGTCAAATGGCCGCAACTGAATTGCAAGCTGTTGCTCACGGTGCTGACACTGTTCAGTTCTTCCAATTAAAGCAAGCAGTGGGTGGTTCCGAAAAATTCCACAGTGCAATTATTGCTCATTCACAAAGAACCGATACTAGAGCCTTCCGTGAATTGGCTGATTTGGGTCAAAAATTAAAGGAGGCTGGTCCAACAATCTTAGGTTCAAAGACTAAAGCTAAAGTCGCAATTGTCTTTGATTGGAGCAACTTCTGGTCGTACGAATATGTTGATGGCATTACTCAAGATTTGAATTATGTTGACTCAATTTTGGACTACTACCGTCAATTCTATGAACGCAACATTCCAACTGATATTATTGGTGTTGATGATGACTTTAGTAACTATGACTTGGTTGTTGCACCAGTGCTTTACATGGTTAAAGCAGGTTTAGCTGAAAAGATCAACAGCTATGTTGAAAAGGGCGGCCACTTCGTTACTACCTACATGTCAGGTATGGTTGATTCAACTGACAATGTTTACCTTGGCGGCTATCCTGGTCCATTGAAAGATGTCACCGGCATCTGGGTTGAAGAAAGCGACGCAATGGTTCCAGGTCAAAAAGTTAGAGTTAAGATGGATGACAAGGAATACGAAACCAGCTTAATGTGTGATTTGATTCATCCAAATAAGGCCAAAGTTTTGGCAAGCTACGCTGATGAGTTTTACGCTGGCACTGCTGCGATTACTGAAAATGATTATGGCAAAGGCAAGGCTTGGTACGTTGGAACCAAGTTAGGTCACCAAGGTTTGACACAATTATTCAACCACATTGTGCTTGAAACTGGAGTTGAATCATTAGTTTGCGACAGCCATAAGCTTGAAGTAACTAAGCGTGTCACAGCAGATGGCAAGAAACTTTACTTCGTGCTTAACATGAGCAATGAAGAAAGAGAATTGCCAAATAAATTTGCGGATTATGAAGACATCTTAACTGGTGAAAAAGCTAAGAGTTCAATGAAAGGATGGGATGTCCAAGTCTTAACCAAGTAACAAATCCTATTTCTTTCCCTCGAATTTAGATCAATAAATAAGGAAGCTAGGCGAAATGTCTAACTTCCTTTTTGTGTTGCTTATATATTTTTTATAAATAGTTCTAAGATCATTAAAACGATAGTGAAAATGACGCCTGCTTTAAATACTAGTACAAATAGTGGGTAATCTAGTAGCCAGTACGATAGTATAAATACCCTCTAAATATAAGAAAAAAACATCAGCTAATTTAGGATCTGCGGAATTACTTAAGATTGATCAAGATTACGGTTCTTTAGAAGTAGGAAAATATGCAGATTTCTTAGTGCTGAAAGATAATCCGTTAAAAGACGTATCTGCAGTTGAACAAGCTGATAAATAAGTTTATCAACATGGTGAAAGAAAATTTTAATAAGCAAAATGGTCTTAGTGTGAGCAAAGGCTATTTTTTTGCAGACAAACGTCTGGCTTTTTTAGTTCACTTAATTAAATATTTTATTTATTATAGTAAACTATTTACTAAAAGAAGCGAAAGAGATATACTAGTAGCTGAAAACGATTACAGTACAAATTTGAGGTAAATAAAAATGAATAAAGAAGAATTACTTACAGAATACGAAAAAACTTTTGGTGAAAAGGGTCAAGACGTCTTTTTCTCACCTGGCAGAATCAACGTAATTGGTGAACACACCGACTACAACGGCGGTCATGTTTTTCCAGCCGCAATCAGCTTAGGTGTTTATGGTGTCTATGGCCCAAGAGAGGATAAGAAAGTTCGCCTATATTCAGGTAACGTTGACGGCGATATTGTAGGATTTGAGATCGATGATACAACTGTTGAAAAGGATGATCGTTTCTGGGCTAACTACCTTAAAGGTATGATCACTTATTTGCGTGAAAAATACAATAATATTGATCATGGCTTTAACTTATACATTAAGGCTAACTTGCCATCAGGTTCAGGACTTTCATCAAGTGCCGCAATTGAAATGTTAATGGGAATCATCTTGAAAGATGAATTTAACTTAGACGTTGATCGCGTTAGCCTAGCCAAGATGGGTCAAAGAACTGAAAATGAATTTGTCGGCTTAAATTCAGGAATTATGGATCAATTTGCCTGCATTATGGGTAAAAAAGATAGTGCAATTTTCTTAGACTGCAACACCTTAAAGTATGAATACATGCCACTTGCATTAGGCGATTACGAAATTATTATCATGGCAACTAACAAACCACATACTTTAGCTGATTCTGCTTATAATGATAGGGTTGCTGAATGTGGTCGTGCTCTTAAAAAGTTGCAACAAAAGCTTGATATTAAGGCATTAGGTGAACTTGATAACGATGCTTTTGATGAATATTCTTACCTCATCAATGATGAAACAGAAATTAAACGTGCGCGTCATGCAGTTAGTGAAAATCAAAGAACTTTACGTGCAACTCAAGCAATGAAAGACGGCGATCTTGAAAAACTTGGTCGTTTAATTAATGCTTCTCACGAATCTCTTCACTATGATTATGAAGTAACTGGTAAAGAGCTCGATACTTTGGCAGAAGCTTCATGGAAACAACCTGGAGTGCTCGGTGCCAGAATGATCGGCGGTGGCTTTGGCGGTAGTGCAATTGCTATTGTTAAGAAGTCAGAGGCTGAGAACTTTAAGAAGAATGTTGGTAAGATTTACCGCGATACAATCGGTTATGATGCTAGCTTCTATGATGCAGAAATCGTTGATGGTACTAAGAGAATTTAATTAGTGTGAGAAGGGAAAGTTATGAAGGTTATTGAAAAATTTGCGGGTGAAGTTATTAATAGTGGTGCTTACGAGCCATTAGATCGAGTATATGTTATTAACAAAATTAGAGGATTAGTTGGTGATCATGATGAAGAAGAAAACGATAAGCCAGCTGCCAAGCAATTAGTTGACTTGGCCGTTAAAAATGAAAAAATTCCTGACGATATCACCTCACGTGAAGTATTAAATGATCAACTTTATGATTTAGCTATACCAACACCATCTAAGACTAATAGTATTTTCTGGCAAAAAATGCAAAAGTCTTCAGAGAAGGCTACAGATTGGTTTTATAAATTATGTGAAGACAATAATTATGTTAAAAAAGAGGCTATTGCCAAAAATGTTGTCTTCTCCGGCACTAGCTCAAAAGGTCATGGCTTAGAAATTACGATTAATTTATCTAAACCTGAAAAAGATCCTAAGGCTATTGCTGCAGCGGCACATGCAACAGGCAAGAAGTATCCTCAATGTGCACTTTGCCTTGAAAATGAAGGTTATTTAGGTGGCTATGGTAAAAATGCCCGTTCTAATTTAAGAATCATTCGTATGAATATCGCAGGTCGTCCATGGGGCTTCCAATATTCACCATATGCTTACTTTAATGAACACTGTATTTTCTTAGATCAAAAGCATATTCCAATGGTAATTAATGAACAAACATTAATTAACTTGGTTGAAATTGAAAAGATCTTCCCACACTATTTCGTTGGTTCTAACGCTGACTTGCCAATTGTTGGTGGTTCAATGTTAGCACATGAGCACTACCAAGGTGGTCGTCATACCTTCCCAATGATGAAGGCAGGCATCAAGAAGACCATTGTCTTTGATTCATACCCAACTGTAATGGCTGGGATCGTTGACTGGCCAATGAGCGACTTGCGTTTAACTAGTGAAAATTCACTTGACTTAATTGACCTTGGTGCAAAGATTATCAAATTCTGGGATAACTATTCAGACACTGCACGCAGCATTAAAGCTTACGATGGTAAGACTCGTCACCACACGGTAACGCCAATCATGCACCGTGAAGGCAAGAACTTCGTGCTCGATCTAGTTTTGCGTGATAACAATACTAGTGATCAATATCCTTTGGGCATTTTCCACCCACACGAAAAGTTATGGCACATTAAGAAGGAAAACATCGGCTTAATTGAAGTAATGGGTCGTGCTATTTTGCCAGGACGTCTTAAGAGTGAACTTGAAGAAGTAAAGAAATACTGGCTGGGTGAAGATAACAATATGGCTGCTAGTCATAAAGAATGGGCTGATCAAGTTAAAGCTGAAAACGAAATTAGCTGGGACAATGTTGATCAAGTAATGCAGCAATCACTTGTTGAAGTATTTGAACAAGTTCTTCAGGATGCTGGCGTGTTTAAGAATGATGCAGACGGTGATGAAGGCTGGGATAAATTTATTACAGCTTTAACCAAAAAGATTAAGTAAAGTAATTGAAGCGAGATCTTGAGGGTCTCGCTTTTTGTTACCGGTAACGCATATGTTATTGATAAGAAATACTTTATAATATCAATGAAAGCGAATACAAAGAGAAAAGGCGAGAACATGAAAACAAGTTTTAATAAATATGGTCGAAAAGATGACAAAGATCTTTGTGAAATTAGTTTAAAAAATGACAACGGCATGGTTGTTAAGGTACTTAACTATGGTGCAACGCTAGAAAAAGTTTTGCTTAACGACAAGAATATGATTTTGTCATTAAATTCACCAGCTGATTATTCTCAGGAAAGAAATTATTTAGGTGGTACAGTTGGCCGAATTGCCGGTAGAGTCAGAAAAGGTCAATGGAGACATGGTCTTGAAATTCATCAATTGCCAATTAACGAAGGTGAGAATCACATTCATGGCGGAATTGGTACAGATACTGAAGTATGGGATTTTGAACCTTCTTGTGATGAAAACAGTGCACGAGTAGATTTAACGTTATTTGATCCAGATGGTCATAATGATTATCCAGGCAATTTAAAGATTCATGTCAAATATGAATTGGACAATGATGATACTTTGCATTATTCAATTAATGCGGTGAGTGACCAATTAACTATTTTTAATCCGGTAAATCATGTTTACTTTACCTTAGGTGAAAAAGATAATATCAAAGATCTTAAGCTAAAAATGAATGCTGATTATTATTTGCCAGTTGATCACTCTGGAATGCCTGATCGTGGAATGGAAGAAGTTGCTGGCACTGCTTTTGATTTTAGAAAGACTAAGCGTGTAGGGGATGCTTTGGAAGCTGACGATCCTCAAATCAAAGACAGAGGAGGCATGGATCATCCATTTATTTTAAATGGCAATCGGCCTGGCGCTGTTTTAAGTTCAAATGAACGTAAGGCGACCGTGAATACTGATGCGCCATCATTGATTATTTATACTGGTAATGGTTTTGATCATACTGGTAAGTACACTGCTGATTTCGGCCAATATGCGGGAATTACTTGTGAAGCACAAATTCCACCGGCTGAAGGCAATGATTTGGGGCGCATTACTTTGTTACCAGGTGAAGAATTTAAGCGCAATGTAAGTTGGAAGTTTGAGTAAAAATATAGGATTGGAAATTGTGGTTTCCAATCCTTTTTTGCTTGTCTCAATGTTTAATACAAGTAATAATTTTCTTAAGATAGTACAATTCAGCTATAGTTTATGAAACGAGGTAACTATATGCGTTTAGGAAAAGTGATTATTATATCTGCACTCTTGGGAGTCAGTACTCCGTTTTTAGTAAAGCAGACTCCAGTTGTTCAAGCAGCACAAGAAACGCAAAATAATACGTTTACTCTGGAAATTGCTTCTTATGCTTATCGCAAAGATGGTAAACAGGTTCATCTAGATGAGTTGCGGGATGCAAATGGAGAGAAAGTGGCTTTAAAACAAAATGGCCAGGTCACTTTGATTCCGAAGGGAACGGTTCTTAAATATTATGGTAAGCCTGTCCCGTTGAAAACATATATTGGTACTTCGTCTCAGACTAGTAACGGCGATATTAAGATGTATTACAGCATTGGTAATGGTTATTATATTAATGCTAAAAATGTTGGCTTGCCAAATGGTCCAGCCAATTTGACTATCGATCATAATTCATATGTGTACAATTATAAAGGCCAACGTAAAAAGGCAAAAACAATAAAAAAGAATACTACTCTAGAAGTACCTGGTAAATTTGAAGAAATTAATTCTCCTAAAAAGTTTTATTCTGAGTACTTGTCTTCCTCCGGTATTAAATTTGTTTCTTGGCAAAAGCGGCATCGTTTTTGGTTAAAGTATAAGACAATTCATGGTAAACAATACTACCGCATTGGCAAGAATCGCTATATCAAGGCAAATAATGTGCGCTATCTTGATGGTAAGCCGATTTACGTCGATGAGAAAGAGACTACCGTTGTTTTGAAGAGCAGTCAGCAAATCGTCAATAGAAATTCTAATCGTGAAAGTGGACGTTACTATAAAAAAGGTAAGAAACTAGTAGTTGATAAGTATATTTCAACTTTCCGCGGCTATCCTGATGACTTCTGGTTCAAAACAGGAGTTGGAGATTCAGTTTTCTACCATGTTAAAGGAACTAAAGATGATTGGGTTTGGGGACGTGTCTCCGAAGTTGATGTCAAACGTCATATTGAGCCGGTTAATGTTTTTAACCAAAAGAATACAACTATTCAGGCAAAGCCGGGAATTACCAAGGCTGCGATTTACAATAGTCATGGTGAACAAGAGTATGACGACAAGTTCTTAAAAGCTACTAATTACAATCAAGCTGGATATTATCCAATAATTGTTAAAGAACTAAAATATATTTACGTTCCAAGTAGCAAGAAAGTAGAGTTGTTCTATCGGATAAAGAATAATGACTACATGCAATTCTTTGTTAATAAAGAGAGGAAAGGCATTGGATCGGACCCTAGAATTAACGACTTCTATTTGAAAGTTGAAGACTTTGAATATGTTGCTGGTCCAAAATTAACGCCAGTTAACACGCCTGCTGAAGCTGAGAAAGATAAATAATGGAGAATCAATAAGTAAAAAAGATTGGAAACCAAATGATTTCCAATCTTTTTATTTCGTCAAACTTTGGCGATAGATTTTTGGACTGAAGCCAGAATACTTCTTGAATGCCTTTGAAAAGGTAAATTCATCATTATAACCAATAATTCTTGAAATCTCCTGAATCGTATTATCAGTATTAGCTAGATATTCTTTAGCTTGTTCCATCCGTAAATTGATCAAAAATTGTTGTGGAGAAAGCCCTAGATTGTTTTTAAAAAGAGTATAAAGATAACTGCGAGAAAGATCCATCTTGTTGCAAAGATCAATGATTGACAGAGATGAATCTTCGAAGTTTTGTCTTAAATAAGTAATAGCAGCACGCAATTGCTCGTCCTTAGTGGCTGAATTCTTTCTTCTCTTGGTAGGATATTCAATATTCAAATTGTAAAAAGTGTAATAAAGCAAAGCTTCGATCAGTATGTCATTAGTAAGAGAGCTAGGTGAATGTGCGGCCTCAAATAAATTCTGCAGGCTCTGACAAAATTTGCTGTCCTGAACCTGCCTTAAATAATTTTGCGTAGATAAAATTGAGCCTGAAAGCATCGCTCTAATTTTAATACCGGATAATCCTAACCAAAAATAACTCCAAGGCTCTTTACTATCTGCTTGATAAAAGCAGGGTACGCCTTTAGGAAGAATAAACACATCCCCAGCTTGCAAGGTAACCATGGAGTGATTTGCCGAAGCAAAAGTTCCTTTACCTCGTTGAATGTAGTGGATAACATAGTTGTCACGCACATTATTACCTTTAAAAGTGTAATTAGGTGCACAATTTTCTTGTCCCCAGAATAAAATATTGCTTTCTAAGCTTTTATTGCTTAATGCTCTGTATGATCCATCCATAAAAATTCCTCAATTTTACTATTTATACATGTCTTTATGTCTTTAGATTTGCTATATAATACAATGATATCACTGATTGGTGAATTAAACATGTTTTTATGTTCATTAAAAATAATGACATAAATCGTGATGACAGTGCTATGGTTAAAAATTCTTCTCTGACAGATAATAATAACTATAATGAAAGCGAATACATGAACGCTATAGAGGGGGAAAGATCTGATGAAAAAAGATCAAGGAAAAATGTCAATAGGCGCACGACTAGCTTATAGTTTTGGTGCCTTTGGTAATGATTCATTCTATGGATTGTTATCAGGATATTTAATTATGTTTATTACGTCACACTTGTTTAATACTGGTAATGCGGCAGAAGATGCCAAAATGATCAGTATCGTGACATTGATTATCATGGGTTTAAGAATTGTAGAATTATTCATTGACCCATTTATCGGTAATGCGATTGACCGTACTAAAACTCGTTGGGGTCACTTCCGTCCATGGGTTGTAGTTGGTGGTTCAATCTCTGCAGTCATTCTTTTAATGTTATTTACTAACCTAGGTGGTTTGTATCAAAAGAATGCTATCTTATACATGATTGTCTTTGGTGTTTTGTATATCACCATGGATATCTTCTATTCATTTAAGGATGTCGGCTTTTGGTCAATGCTTCCATCATTAACTACTGATTCACGTGAACGTGAAAAGACAGCTACTTATGCTCGTGTTGGTTCAACTGTCGGTGGTGGTTTAGTTGGTATCCTAGTTATGCCAGCTGTAATCTTCTTCTCAGCCAAAGCTACTTCAACTGGTGATGACAGAGGTTGGTTTATTTTTGCAGCAATCATTTGTGGTATCGCATTTGTTTCTGCTTGGTGTGTTGGTTTATTCACTCGTGAAGTAAACAGTGATATTCGTAAGAATAAAAAAGATACTAAAGGTATCGTTGGTATCTTTAAAGCATTATCTGGTAACGACCAATTAATGTGGGTAGCTTTAGCTTACTTATTCTACGGTATTGGTATTAACATTACCAACTCTCTTGAAGTCTACTACTTCACTTACATTATGGGTATGCCAAAGGCATTCTCAATCTTTTCAACCATTAACATTTTATTAGGTATTATTGCAACATCATTGTTCCCGATCTTGTCTAAGAGAATGAGTCGTAAAGCACTTTTCACAAGTTGCTTAGTTGTAATGCTTTGTGCAATGGGAATCTTTGCTTTTGCAGGTAGCAATCTTCCATTAGTTTTACTTGCTGCATCATTATTCGGTTTCCCACAACAAATGGTCTTCTTGATCGTTTTAATGATTATTACCGACTCTGTTGAATATGGTCAATTAAAACTTGGTCACCGTGACGAATCACTTGCTTTGTCAGTTCGTCCATTGATCGATAAATTCGGTGGTGCCGTTTCTAACGGTGTTGTTGGTCAAATTGCCATCATGGCAGGTATGACTACAGGTGCAACAGCCGCATCAATTACCGCTGCTGGTAAGATGAACTTTAAGTTGATGATGTTTGCTGTACCAGCCGTAATGCTTGTTATTGCGATTATTATCTTTGCTACTAAGGTCATCTTAAGTGAACAAAAGCACGCAGAAATTGTTGCTGAACTTGAAAAAACTTGGGGTAAGAAGTATGCTGGCGATCAAGATGCTGCTAAGTCAGCTACTGGTCAAATTGAATTAGCTACTCCAATTGCTGGTAAGTTAATGAATTTATCAGAAGTTAACGATCAAACATTCTCAAGTGGCTCTGTTGGCCAAGGCTTTGCAATTAAGCCAGAAGATGGTCGAGTATTAGCACCATTTGACGCAACTGTTCGTCAGGTCTTTACTACTAGACACGCAGTTGGTCTTGTTGGTGATAATGGATTAGTATTATTAATTCACATTGGTCTTGGCACCGTTAAATTAAAGGGTACTGGCTTTGTCTCATATGTTGAAGAAGGTCAAAAAGTTAAGAAGGGCCAAGAATTAATCGAATTCTGGGATCCAACTATTAAGAAGGCTGGACTTGATGATACTGTAATTGTAGTAGTTACTAACTCAAATGAATTTGAAAATATTAAATTAACAGCTAAGGCAGGTACTGAGGTCAAGGCAGAAGATGAAGTCATGACTTTGGCAGCTAAAGAAAAAGTTGAAGCTAAATAGGAGAAAAATTATGGCAGAAGAATTAATTACTTTCGACGAAAAGAATAAAGTCTTTCATCTTCATAATGAGCAAATTTCATATCTTCTTTCAGTAGAAGATGGCGATACGCTTTGTCATTTATACTTCGGTAAAAAAGTAAATAATTATCATAATGAATTGCGTTACCCAAGAGTCGATCGTGGTTTTTCCGGTAACTTACCTGGCTCATTAGATAGAACTTTTTCTCGCGATTCTTTACCTAAGGAATATAGTACAGCAGGCGAAATGGATTATCATACGCCAGCTGCGGTTGTCCGCCAAAAAGATGGTTCTAATGCTTTGTTTTTAACTTACAAGGATTACCAAATTGTGGATGGTAAGCCGGACTTGAAAGGATTGCCTCATTCATGGGTAAAGGATAATAATGAAGCTCAAACTTTGATCATTACTCTTGAGGATCAAAAGACTAAGCTTGATTTTGACTTATTGTACACCATCTACCGTGATCGTCCTGTAATTGTAAGATCAGTAAAGGTTAAAAATTCAGGCGATGAAACAGTCAATATTGAAAAAGTTGCTTCAATGCAGCTTGATTTTGTCGATCGCAACTTTGATTCAATTACTTTACCGGGTGCTCACGCCCATGAAAGAAGAGTGGATCGCGAACACATTAACCAAGGTATTCACGTCTTTTCTAGTCACCGCGGTACTTCCAGTCACCAAATGAATCCATTCTTGGCTTTAGTTGATCCAGATACCAATGAATTTAATGGGGATGCTTATGGTTTTGCCTTTGTTTACTCTGGTAATCATAAGTTTGAAGTTGAAAAAGATCAATTTGCTCAGACTCATGTTAATGTTGGTATTAATGATTTCAACTTTAACTGGCAACTACCTGCTGGGGATGAATTCCAAACTCCAGAAGTCTTGATGGTTTACTCAGATCAAGGTTTAAACAAGATGAGTCAAGCATTCCATAGCTTGATTCATGATCGAATTATTCGTAGTAAATACAAGAATGAAGTACGTCCAATCTTAGTTAATAACTGGGAAGCAACCTACTTTGATTTTAATGAAGATAAGTTAAAGACTATTGTAGATGATGCTAAGAAGCTTGGCATTGAGATGTTCGTTTTAGATGATGGCTGGTTTGGTCATCGTGATGACGATAATACTTCATTAGGTGATTGGAAAGTTTATAAAAAGAAGTTTCCAAATGGTTTAGGACATTTTGCAGATTATGTTCACGATCAAGGGATGAAATTTGGTCTATGGTTTGAACCTGAAATGATTTCATATGATTCTGATCTTTACAAAGAACATCCAGATTATTTGATGCATGTTCCTGGCAGAAAACCAAGTCCATCCAGAAATCAATACTTGCTTGACTTGGGACGCAAGGAAGTACGCGACAATATTTATAACCAAATGGAAAAGATCTTGGGATCAGGCAAGATTGACTATATTAAGTGGGACATGAATCGTCACTTATCAGATATCTATGAAGCTGATTTACCAGCTAATCGTCAAGGTGAAGTTTACCACCGTTATGTATTAGGTCTTTATGATTTACTTGAAAGAATAGTTGATGCTCATCCAGATCTGTTAATTGAAGGCTGCTCAGGCGGTGGCGGTAGATTTGATGCCGGTATGGCTTACTATGACCCACAAATCTGGGCTAGTGATGATAGCGATGCAATTGATCGTTTAACCATTCAATATGGTACAAGTTTGGTTTACCCGCAATCAATGATGACTTCTCACGTTTCAGTTAGTCCTAATGAACAAAATGGCAGAATTACTCCATTTAATACCCGTGGCGTTGTTGCCATGTGGGGTGATCTTGGTTATGAACTTGATTTAACTAAGATGAATGAGGAAGATCGTGAAGCTGTCGCAAAGCAGGTGGCAGAATACAAGAAGATTAGAAAAGTTACTCAATTTGGTAAGTTCTACCGCTTGAAATCCGCTCAAACCAGCAATCAATGTGCTTGGGAAACTGTTTCAGATGATCAAAATGAGGCGGTTTTGAGCGTAGTCAAAGTAATGGCTTCAGCTCAGCCATATTTAACTAAGACTAAATTAGTTGGCCTTGATCCAAATAAACAATATGAAGATCAAAGAACGCACCAAGTTTATGGCGGCGACGAATTGATGAATATGGGTATCTATGATCCAGTTGAACATGGTGACTTTAAGGCTTATATGTACTACTTCAAAGCAATAAAATAGGAGTAAATTATGGCAATTACAAATAAGGTCATGCTAATTACTTATCCAGATAGCTTGGGTAAAAATTTAACAGAATTAAACGAAGTTTTAGAAAATGACTTAAAAGGTGCAGTTGGTGGCATTCACTTGTTGCCATTCTTTCCCTCAACTGGTGACCGCGGTTTTGCGCCAACTGATTACACTACAGTAGACCCTAAGTTTGGTGATTGGGCTCAGGTTGAAGCATTAGGTGAAAAATATTACTTGATGTTTGACTTCATGATTAACCATATTTCTAGACAATCTAAATATTATCAGGATTTTCAAGAGCACAAAGACAAAAGTCCATATGCCAAGCTGTTTCTTAGCTGGGACAAGTTTTGGCCTGAAGGCCGTCCTACTCAAGCTGATGTTGATTTAATTTATAAGCGTAAGGACCGTGCGCCTTATCAGGAAATAACCTTTGCCGATGGTACCAAAGAGAAGTTATGGAACACTTTTGGACCTGAACAAATTGATTTGGATGTTCGTCAAAAAGTAACTCAAAAGTTTATCAAAGATACTTTGATTAGCCTAATTAAACATGGGGCAGATATTATTCGCTTAGATGCCTTTGCTTATGCAGTTAAGAAACTTGATACCAATGATTTCTTCGTTGAACCAGAAATCTGGGATTTATTGAAGCAAGTTCAAGACGATATTGCAGACGAGGGTGCAACCATTTTACCGGAAATTCATGAGCATTATTCAATGCCATTCAAGATTGCTAAGCATGGCTACTTTATCTATGATTTTGCCTTGCCAATGGTAACTTTGTATTCACTGTATTCTGGCAAGAGCAATCGTCTTGCTGCCTGGCTTAAGAAATGCCCGATGAAGCAATTTACAACTTTGGATACCCATGACGGCATTGGTGTGGTTGATGCGCGTGATATCCTTTCTCCTGAGGAGATCGACTATACCAGTCAAGAGCTATATAAAGTTGGTGCCAACGTTAAGAAGAAGTATTCTAGTGCTGAATATCATAACTTAGACATTTATCAAATCAATACTACGTTTTATTCAGCTCTTGGTGATGATGATCAAAAGTACTTCATGGCACGACTCTTGCAAGTCTTTGCACCAGGCATTCCACAAGTTTATTATGTTGGAATGCTAGCTGGTAAAAATGATATTAAACTGCTGGAAGAAACGAAAGAAGGCAGAAATATTAATCGTCATTATTACAGTAAAGATGAAGTGGCCCAGGAAGTTCAACGACTTGTAGTAGCTTCGCTACTTAAGCTGTTTACCTTCAGAAATAATGAAGCTGCGTTTGATTTAGATGGCTCAATCGATATTTCCACTCCTAATGAAAATGAAATTCGGATTGTTCGCATGAATAAAGAACAAACTAGAAAAGCTGAACTAGTTGCAAACTTGAAAGATTTAACTTATCAAGTGCTAGTGAATGGTGAACAGATAAAATTCTAACCCCTTTCTCTTACTCTCTCTCAATTTAAAAAGCATATGTCGATAATTATTCGATGTATGCTTTTTCATTTGTAATCTTAATTCCTTAATAATTGTTCCTTCAAAGAAAAGTCAAATTTCATTGTTATGATGAATATAGAAAGAAGGAATAAATGTTGAATATTTACGGAGAATATACCCCTGCTTTAGATAAATTGCTTAAACAAATGACGGAGCAATTTACTACTTTAAATAAAAATTATGAAAAAAAGTATCACGAAAGACTTTATGAACACTTGCGTGGTCGAGTTAAAAGCGAAAAGAGCATGGAAGATAAATGCCAACGGAAGGGATTACCACTTACGCCCAATTCTGCCTTAAGGGAAAATCGAGATAGCGTTGGTTTACGTATCGTCTGCAATTTTGTCGATGATATCTACACTTGCATTGCAGCTATTAAAAAATGGGACAACGTTAGTGTAGTGAAAGAAAAAGATTATATTACTAATGCTAAACCTAATGGTTATCGTTCTTATCATATGATTTTAGATGTAATGGTTCCCGAGCAAGATGTCGATGGTAATATTCCAGGACATTATTTTGTCGAAGTGCAATTAAGAACAATTGCCATGGATACTTGGGCAAGCTTAGAGCATGAAATGAAGTATAAACATCAAATCAAGAATCCAGAAATGATTGGTAAAGAACTGAAAAGAGTTGCTGATGAATTGGCATCTTGTGACATTAGTATGCAAACCATCAGACAATTGATTAGAGAAGGGGATTGATTATTTAATGAAGATTTTAGTCGCAGAAGATGAACCACAACTACTCAGAGTATTAACTGTTGCCATGCAAAAGGCAGGTTATGAAGTTGATCCTGTCGATAATGGCTTAAAAGCCGTTGAACACACTAAGGAAAATTCATATGATGTCATTATCTTGGACATTATGATGCCGGTAATGGATGGAATTACCGCTTTAAAAAAAATTAGAAAAAGTGGTGATAAGTCATATATTTTAATGCTTACCGCAAAGTCAGAAATTGATGATCGAGTAACTGGCCTTGATAGTGGGGCAGACGATTATATAACTAAACCATTCTCATTAAGAGAATTGCTGGCTAGACTGCGTTCAAAGGAGAGAAGAGAGGATGACTTTACTCCTAATGAAGTGAGCTTTGGTGATGTTACTCTGAATGTGTCTGAACAAGAATTAGTGAGTCATAATTCCATTCGGTTAAATGGACAAGAAACGCAGTTGATGGATTACTTTATTTTGAATGAAGGAAAAGAATTATCGACTGAAGAATTACTTAGCCATGTATGGCGCAATGACGAAGATGCAAACAGCGACATAGTTTGGATATATGTCTCCTATTTAAGACAAAAATTGCAATCAATTCAAAGTTCTGTGAAGATTAACGGAATAAAAGATGGTAATTATAGCTTAGTTAAGTAGGTGATAAGATGATTCAAAAATTTCGCTGGAAATTTATTAGTGCTTCTGTCGCTGCTTTATTGATAGTTTTGTTAATTACACTAGGTAGTTTGATAGGAATTACTCGTATTCAAAATCAAAATGAAGTTAATCGAGTTTTGACCGCTTTAGTAAAAAATGAGGGTCATCTTTCACCGCATAATGCGCAGCCGGCTTTTGGCAATCAAGATGACTTAATTAATCGGAATTTTTTAGCGGGAAAATATAATCCTGAAGCTGTTTATCAATATCGCTATTTTGCCGTAACAGTTGATGCTAGCCATCAAGTTAAGGTTATTAATAACAATAACGTTTATAAGATTAAAAATACTGAAATTGCTGATATTACTCGCAGAACATTGGCTGAACATAATAAGCAAGGAAATATTAAGGCGGGACAAAATCAGTATGCTTATAGAGTTACCAAAGATTTAGCTGGTCAAACTTTAATCGTCTTTTTAAATGAGACCTTAATTTATAATCGTTTTTGGTTGATGTTCAGAGTGGCAGTGGTTTTAGGAATTGGCGCATTAATTGTATTCGCATTAGTGCTAATCTTAGTTTCTCGCAGAGCAATTAAGCCGATTATTGATACATATCACAAGCAGCAGGAATTTATTACTAATGCGGGGCATGAGCTGAAGACACCTTTAGCGGTGATTTCTGCTAATACCGAAATGGAAGAAATGTTAGGTAATGACTCGGAATGGAATCAAAGTACCAAAGAACAGGTTGATAAGCTAACTAAATTAGTTAATCGATTAATTTCATTAGCTAGAGCGGGTGAAACGGGAGAATTAACTTTAAGTAAAGTTAATTTCTCAAAAATTGTTGAACAAACAACTCAAGATTTTAAATCGATCATGAAAAAGAATGACCTGACATATCAGGTTTCTATTCGTGAAGGATTAAATGTAATTGCTGAAAAGCATTCATTGGCAGAAATCATTAATATTTTGCTTGATAATGCTAGAAAATATTGTGATCCACATGGCAGAATTAGAGTGGAATTATCCAAGAGTCCTTTGAGCAAGAATGCTGTTTTGCGTATCAGCAATACTTATAAAGAAGGCAAAAACAAAAATTATACTCACTTTTTTGAAAGATTTTATCGAGAAGATGAATCGCATAATTCTAAAAAAGGCGGCTTTGGCATCGGTCTCGCAATGGCACGCGAGTTAGTACAGGCTTTTCGTGGCAAGATCTCAGTTGGCTACAAGGGCGAAGACATTGTTTTTACCGTTAGTCTTAAAATAGTCAAATAGTTTCTTGATAGTTGTATAATAAAAATAGAAATCGAGGGACTGATTTGACTAAGAGAAAATCTATTTATAGCAAAGATGTTGTCTTAGTAATGGCAGCATCTTTTTTCTTTATGTTTAGCACGATGTTTGTTAACCCACTGATTAATGGGTACGCTAAAAAATGAGGAGCCAGCAGTGCCTTTGCCGGCGTGATTGTTGGGATTATGAGTATAGCGGCCATGTTTTTACGCCCTGTTGCAGGTAACTTAACTGATAAATTTTCAAAGTATCGTTTGTCTTTAATTGGCGGTGTTTTGATCTTGATTGGCGTGTTAGGCTATATTTTTACTCCATCAAGTGGACTGTTGTTATTATTTAGACTAATCAACGGAACGGGCTATGTTCTGTGTACTGTTTGCATGACAACCTGGCTAGCATTTTTAGTACCGCGTCAACACGTAGGTGAAGCGATGGGCTTTTACGGTTTAATGAATGCACTAGCTATGGCATTAGCACCAGCGCTTTCAATTAATATTTATCAAAAAATTGGTTATCGTGAAAGTTTAATTGCTGCAGCGATTGCGGCCTTTTTGATGATTGTGGTGATTCAGTTTGTTGGCAATCATGCTTTGCCACTTAAGAAAAAAGGACAGACGCAGAAAAAGCACTTTAAGATTATACAGATGAACGTTTTGCCAGTCGCAATTTTAACCACGTTGTTTGGAATGCCCTATTTTATTACGCAGGCTGATATTGTGACTTATGTTGAACAGCGTCATTTAACTGTCGCTGTTGGTAGTTACTTTTTGATTTATGCGTTAGTCTTATTAGTGATCAGAATAGGCTTAAAGCGGTATTTTGATACTGTTCGTTTTGGTGTGTGGTTCTGGCTTAGTCTGGTGTCTACTGCAGCTTATATCTTTTTATTGGCAGTGATGAATAATAACTGGCAAATGGCCTTAGCTGCTGCTGGAATGGCGTTGGGCTATGGTATTATTTATTCCGTTTTGCAGTCTACGGCATTATTGCTTGCCCCCATTGAGGAGCAAGGTTTAGCCAGTT
This sequence comes from Lactobacillus sp. UMNPBX4, assembly GCF_002554115.1. NCBI lineage: Bacteria > Bacillati > Bacillota > Bacilli > Lactobacillales > Lactobacillaceae > Lactobacillus > Lactobacillus sp. UMNPBX4. Next base: position 2,308 of record NZ_PCZF01000007.1, on the reverse strand, counting down.
CTACTTTTTACCTGGGATTGGACGTTGCAATGTCCTTTGGCCCGATGATTAGTGGGGTAGTTGACAGCGTATTGCCGGTTAAATATTTTTATTGGGTTGATTTGGTATTGGTACCTCTGATGTTAGTAGTTTACTTTATTTGGCGCAAGCGACTTAATGGAGCAATTGATCACCATTAACAGAGAAAGGAAAATATTATGAGTGACTATTTAGTAAAATCTAAACTTGAAGATACAGAATGGCAGATTAAGAGTGATGCTCGTGACCATAGCTTTATTTGTGATGTAAGTGATGACAAGTACAATGCAGGACCTAATCCAGTTGAATATTTGTGCGGCAGCGTTAATTCTTGCATTGAAATATCGGCAGGGATGATTAATAAAATCCATCATCTTGGTATTAAAAATCTTCGTATTGAAAATCAAGCTAAAACAGAAAAATTAGACCATGGCAAATCTGTGGTTACTGAAATGAAGATTAAGGTTTTCTTTGATTCAGATATGACTAGAGCTGAAAAAGAAGAATTTTTAGCCCATAGCTTGCACGTATCTACGGTATATCAAACCCTTAAAGAAGCAATTAAGATTTATGTTGAGCTGGGATAGGGATGAATTTTGATGTCAATTTTTGATGAAGCAATTGTACTAAATGATGGTAGCTTAATACCTAAAGTTGGTGTGCAGGTTGATAATGATCAAACTTTTAATGAAGCCGTTGCAGCAGGATTTCGATTGATTGAACAGACTGCTGATCAAAAAATGTACATGCGAAAAAAGTTACCACAGCTCTTTTTGGAAACTGTGATTTCAGAGGATGTAAAGACCCGTGAGGAATTACGCAATTATTTTGCTACAGTTAGGGCTAATTTAATTAGCAGCCGTCCTGATCTTTGCTTATTAAAATTGAGTGATGATCAAAAACGTAATCAGGAAATTTGGCATGAATTGGAAGAAGCAAAGTGTAAAGGCTGGGTTAAGTGTTTAGGCGTTGCCGACGCAACTACTGATATTTTAGGTGAATTGCTTAAAGAAAAAGTTAAGCCAGTAGTAATGCAATTAAACTACGAAGATCCAGTATTAATTAATCTAGCTCGTGAGCATAAAATGCAAGTTGAGATTTCGATTAGAGAAGATATTGATGCTTTAGCAGAAATCGCAACTAAGTATAAAGTTAGTGTCATAGACTTGGTTATTAGTTACTTTAACCAAAAGAGAATTATTCCATTGATTGAAGCAGATGCGATGAAGGAACAACCTAAAGCAGATATTAAAATTCAAGCAGAAGATATGGAAATAATCGGACAATTATTTGCTAGTAATTAAGATGTAAATATAGTTGGATTTGTATTTTGATGAATAATAATGAATGTTATAATGAAACTATAAGAGTTTAAGTTAGGAGATTAATATGAAAACTAAAAAATTATTTACTTCATTAGCTGCAGCTGTGATGCTTTCAACTAGCTTAGCTGGTAGCGGTGCTGTATTAAGTCAAACTGCACATGCCGCTGATACAACTCAAACTGCAAGTACCAATTCACAAGCTAAAAAAGGTACGATGACTGTTAAATATAGAACAGTAACTGCTACTATTAAGAATACTAACCCTACTTTGTATACTATCGGTGATGATGGTAAGACACTTAAACCAGTTACTATTGGTTATACAAAAGGTCAAGCAATTCAACTTACTTACATAGTTCCAACTTCAGGGAAGAATAAAGTATATGCCATTGAAGGAACTATGAATGTTAATGGTAAGGATGTTCAATTATTTGTTCCAGAAACAGAAGTAACAGTAAGTGGTACTGTTCCAACTTTTGATGACGCTGTAAAGCAAAGAACTGCAGATGTTAAGACTATTCAAGATGCCTTTAATAACAGAGATTTAAAGTACATCGTTATAACTCCTAAGTCAAAGAAGGGCGCAAAGATTTACTACGCTTACAAGAAGACTAAGAAGTCAAAGAAGATCTACTTCAAAGCTTCTAAGAAGAAGATCAAGAAGGGCAAGAAGTTTAAGTCATCAATGATCGTTAAGCACGGTAAAACTAGATATGTTTACATTGGCAAAAAGCGCTATGTAAAGCAAAGTGCTGTTAAGTTAGTTAGTGCTAAATATGCACCAGTTAAGTTATCAGATGATCTTAAGAGCTTAATCGTAGAAAACTAAAATTAAACACAAAATGACAAAAAGTCGAGATTCGTTCATGAATCTCGGCTTTTTTGTGTTGATTAATAAAAATATTTTCTTCGTAAATTGCAATAATAACTTGAACACTTTTGTTTAGGCTGTTTGATAGATGCGA
>NZ_PCZF01000079.1:0-3900 GCF_002554115.1 Lactobacillus sp. UMNPBX4 | reverse complement strand
TTCCTGAACATGCTGGCTTATAAGGCAGATCTATATGGCAAAGAATTTCTAACAATTGATCCTAAGTACACCACCCAAAGATGCCATCAATGTGGCAGTATTATGGGGCAAAACGGTTATAAGAAATTAACCCTTAAGGATCGGGAATGGACTTGTCCAATCTGTCGAACGCACCATATTCGTGATTGGAATGCGGCCGTGAACATCTTAGAAAAAGGATTAGGCAAGTGGCAAAATCCTAAAATAAAAAAAGCAGCCTTATTCGGGGCTGCAGTCCGCTAGCAACTCGCGGACTCAAAAGGCTTTGGTAATTAGACGACCTCTATCGGCAATAGCCAAAAGATTATTGCTGGTAAGTCAAGTCCGTATCTAAGCAAGTTGGTGTTCTGGTTAGCGTAAGCTAACGAGCCACTAAGCCCTAGACTTCAGTCTAGGGTAGTTGACATGAGCTTTATGACATTATGTATGATCATCTTGATCTCAATGGTTGGTGGCCGGGACGTTCTGATTGGCAGATAATTTGGTCAACAGTCTTGATCCAAAACACTAACTGGAAAAATGTAGATAATGCTTTAGACTCCTTATATCAAGCGACTGGCTTCTTACCTGCTAACATTTTGGACATGAGTGATGAAAAATTGCAGCAAGTAATTGCCCCCGCTGGTTCTTATACTCGTAAAGCACAAACAATTAAAAACATTGCGCTATACTTTAGAGATCGTTTTAATTATGATCTTGAACTAGCTCAACAGCAGAATAAACAAGACTTGCGTAAAGAAATCTTGGCTATTAAAGGAATTGGACCAGAGACAGCAGACGTAATCTTAATGTATGGTTTGCGTAAAGGCGAATTTGTAGTTGATCAGTATTCGCGTAGACTTTTTGCATGCCTGGGTTGGCGAGATGTCCCACCTTATGAGAAAGCAAAAAAGATCATTGAAGAAAATTTAACTGATTTTACTCTGCGTAATTATCAAAATTTTCATGCAATGATCGATATGTTTGGACAAAAATATAAGTTGCCAAAGCAGTTTAATGAATCACTTTTGAAAGATTATTATTTAATGACACCTAATCAAGGTAAATAATATGCAGACTACTTTTACATACCACTCACCCTTGGGCAAAATATTATTAGCTAGTGATGAACGAGGATTAATCGGCTTGTGGTTTGCAACTAGCAAGTACTATGCAGATATTTTAAACGATGAGGTAAAAGTGGGTTCTGATGAATACATCAAATCTGCTCAAAAGTGGCTTGATCAATACTTTACTGGACAAAAGCCTGATTTTATTCCTCAATTACATTTAATTGGGACTACCTTTCAAAAGGGAGTTTGGCAAACTCTTCTACAGATTCCTTATGGACAAACTTTCACATATAAACAAGTTGCGCAATCGGTCGCAAAAGATCCACATCATTTACCTATTCGCGCAGTAGGCGGTGCTATAGGTAGAAATCATATTTCTCTAATGGTTCCCTGCCATCGTGTAATTGGATCAAATGGCAACCTAACGGGTTATAGTGCAGGAATAGATAAAAAAGTAGAATTATTAAAATTAGAAAACATACTATAATCTAAATTATGTAAAAAAAGGCGAGACATCTTGTCTCGCCTTTTTATTCATCTTCAAATAATTTATGTGGACCATCATTAAGAGAAACTTTTGGAAATTCTGTTTCTTGTGACTTAACTTGATCCTCATCTGCTAATTCAGCTTTCATTAACTCATCTTTTGCTTTGTTAGGGGTACTTTCTAAAAATAAAGTTTTGTTTTCTGTATCCTTTTCAGCTTCACGCTTTTTATGATCTCTTTTATAGAAATAAATAGAGCTTGCAACCATAGCACTTACGGCACCAATACCTGCACAAATCCAACCTAGTTTACATTTCATCATAATATCACCTTTTTCTATAAAAACCATCACTTTTATATTAATAATTATATCTGATACTGTAATTAAACTCATTTTTTATGCTTACGACCGATTATTTCAATTTTATACCGAATAATTTAAAAATACGGTTTTCTCAGGCAATATCTCATATAATTCAAAATGAAAGGAGAAAAAGATGAAATTTAAGCTTTTAATAGAACCTAAAAAAGAAGAATTAGTTCAAGCACAGGTACATCAAGAAAATGAATTTACAAATAAGTTAAAGTTATTTGTATTAACCAATGGTAATTCTAATCAAATTGCCGCATATGATGACAAAGATTTAATTGCTTTATCTTTGGATCAAATCGTTTTGATTACGATTATCGACAATAAGATTTGGGCTATTTGCAGCGATAATAAGAAATACCAAATACGAAAACGAATTTATCAGCTAGCAGATGAGTTACCTAACAACTTTTGGAGAATTAATAAATCAAGTATAGTGAATCGCTATCAAATCAAACGTTTTAAGGGAACTAAATCAGTTGGTGTAAACGTAATTATGAAAAACGGATTAACAGATTATGTTTCAAGAAGATGTTTTTCAAAAATTAGAAAGGAGTTGGATTAACATGAAACGGTTCGTTAAAGATTTTATTTTACGAGGATTAATCGCTGCAGGTTTTGGCCCGCTTATTTTAGTAATAATTTATTATGGTTTTCAATTAACAGAAAATGTAACCAGTCGACCAATGACAGAAGTAAACATCAATATTCTATCGACCCTTTTCATGGCTTTCGTTGCTGGCGGAATTGGAGCTGTTTTTAAAGTTGAAAAAATTCCTCTAGGTATCGCAACGTTAATTGATGCAATTGTAATTTATCTAGATTACCTTTTCTTCTATTTAATAAATGGCTGGATTCTTGTTAAGGCAACACCCTTATTTATCTTTACTATTATCTATATTATTGGATATATAATTATCTGGCTAATTATATATAAAAAAGTGAAATCTCAAGTTAAAAAGATTAATCAGAAATTATAAAGAGGATTTTCCTTGTTTAGTAGGAAAATCCTCTTTTCTATAATTCTTTTACCATATTAAAACTACTTACATTATCAGGATCAGGGATATCATCACTAGTCTTACCCTCGTTTACAAAGCCTCGCTTTTCATAAAATGAAAATAACTTCGGCAAGCAAGTCAAAGTGACCGCTGTCCTATTTTGCTTCTTAGCAATCTTAGACAATTTATCTAATAATTTGGTAGCTATTCCTTGCTTTCGAAATTCCGGACTAACTGCCAGACTTAAAACTGTTTGATATTGATCATCTTTACGATTAAGATGATTTTTAAAATAGATTTCATCTTCAATATAGCGCTTATTAAATGCTGGACCAAAAACATGTCCTACTACTTGATGATCAATTTCTGCTACTAAAAAAGTATCAGGATAGTTTTCAATTCGCCCGATCATATCTTTTTGAGTCATTTCTTGACTCATCTCAAAAGTATCCGATTCAATAGAAACTACTGAATCCAAATCATTCATAGTTACTGATCTAATTAGTCAACTACCCTAGACTGAAGTCTAGGGCTTAGTGGCTCGTTAGCTTACGCTAACCAGAACACCAACTTGCTTAGATACGGACTTGACTTACCAGCAATAGTCTTTTGACTATTGCCGATAGAGGTCGTCTATTTACCAAAGCCTTTTAAGTCCGCGAATTGCTAGCGGACTGCAGCCTAGCTTAGGCTGCTTTTTTCTTTTATTTTAGGATTCTGCCACTTGCCTAATCCTTTTTCTAAGATGTTCACGGCCGCATTCCAATCACGAATATGGTGCGTTCGACAGATTGGACAAGTCCATTCCCGATCCTTAAGGGTTAATTTCTTATAACCGTTTTGCCCCATAATACTGCCACATTGATGGCATCTTTGGGTGGTGTACTTAGGATCAATTGTTAGAAATTCTTTGCCATATAGATCTGCCTTATAAGCCAGCATGTTCAGGAA
>NZ_PCZF01000078.1:0-3909 GCF_002554115.1 Lactobacillus sp. UMNPBX4 | reverse complement strand
TCAAAATAAAATTGCTTAAAATCGTTGATAACACTTGACTTAGAGTAGAAAAAGCTAATGGATTAAAAAGAGGAGAAAAATAAAATATTGCCCAAAATGTGGTTCAAAAATCGATGCCAATGATAAGTTTTGTGATCAATGTGGTACTAATTTAAGCGATCAAAATAAATCTAGGATAAAACCGATTATTGGGAGCGAAAAGCAAAAGGAAAATAGTAGAATTCGACGTAATTGCTTAATAATTGCAACTTGTACAATAGTACTTGCCGCTGGTGGAGTCGTGTTCTTTACTTTACAAAGCCAGAATAGTAATTATGCTAATTCTATTCCTTTTGTTGGACATAAAAAAGGAGAGGCTGTTGATCAGGCTGCTGAATCAATAGGCTATAATAGCGATAAAATGACGGCACATGATACGGCTGGATTCATTATTGCATTTGCTCATATGAATTTCCAAGATAATCCCGATTTGGAAAAAGCGTTTGATAACGTGCAAAATGGTGATTTAAATATTACTTCATATCCTGAATATGATTTTGGTGATTATAATGTAAAAGCTCCTGCACAAGGAGCAGTATATGTAGTAACGCCAGAGGTCGGTTATGTAGTATCTGATATAAATCACCCTCAGAGGGCACAAATTACTTTTGTAGATAGTAAAAAGGGCGCTACACAACCTGTATATTTTCGTGCTTTAGCTAAAAAAGTAGCACATAGCTCATGTAAAAAAGATGTACAAAATATTGGTAAAAAGGTAAAAGTTTCTGTGCAAAAAAAGAATAATAGACAATCATCAGATAAAAATACCAAAAGTGGTACAGAAGATACTAGTAAGTTATCGTGGAATGATTCCAAAGAAGAAAAATTATCTGATTTTATGAGTGATTTTGGCGATAAGATGGACCAGGATTGTGATGAATATACTGGTGATGAGCAGCTAAAGACTAGAGCTGGCGAGGAGTATCCAGATATTTTTAAAGATGGAAAAATGAAACTAGTTGATGATAGTGACAAAGATGCTGATGAAAGCGAAAGTATCGATATCGGATGGGATCCAGAATTAAAGAAAAAATATGATTATCAGGTAGTTTCGATCTTTAATTATAATGATGACGATGCTGAACAACATATAACGTATCTATTCTGTGTTCATGATAATCAACCTATTGTGTTAGTTGATCAAACGACCAATGGAAATTATATTGCTGTTAAAGAAACAGCTAATAAAGATGTTAAAAGCGGTTTTGCGGATATTATCAATGGCGACGATACAGATAATGATTGATTAATCTGGTCATCATTTTAATCTGCAAATCTGCAGAAAACGAGCAAAATTTTAAAGAATGTTTTAAAATATATTTAATTATAATCTTTGGAGGAGGTATAGAAAGTATGAAAGTAAGAAAAGCGATTATCCCTGCAGCAGGATTAGGCACTAGATTTTTGCCAGCAACTAAGGCATTGCCTAAGGAAATGTTGCCAATTGTTGACAAGCCAACCATTCAATTTATCGTTGAAGAAGCAAAGGCTTCAGGAATCGAAGATATTTTGATCGTTACTGGTAAAAATAAGCGTGCGATTGAAAACCACTTTGACTCTAATCCCGAATTGGAGCAAGACTTGGAAAAGACCGGTAAGTCTGGTTTGCTTAAGTTAACCCAAGAAATTACTGATTTGGGTGTGAACTTGTACTACACTCGTCAACCACACCCAGCTGGCTTGGGGGATGCAGTCTACCGCGCACGTAGCTTCGTAGCTGGTGAACCATTCGTGATTATGCTTGGCGACGACTTGATGAAGGACAAGGTGCCTTTGACTAAGCAATTGATCAACGATTACGACAAGACTCACGCATCAACCATTGCCGTTATGAAGGTGCCACACAAGGAAGTTTCCAAGTATGGTGTAATTGCTCCAGATGGCAATATTGCACCTGATTTATACAATGTTAAAAACTTTGTGGAAAAGCCAGCTGTTGACAAGGCTCCAAGTGACTTGGCAATTATCGGCCGTTACTTGTTGACACCTGAAATTTTCGACATTTTGGAACACCAAAAGCCAGGTCGTGGCGGCGAAATTCAATTAACTGACGCCATTGATACCATGAACAAGACTCAACGTGTATTTGCCCATGTATTTAAGGGCGAACGCTTTGATGTGGGTAATAAGGAAGGTTACCTTGAAACTTCTATTCAATATGGTTTAACTCACCCAGAGACACGCGATGCACTTCGTAAGTACATCAAGGAATTAGGTAAGAAATTATAAAAATAAACTAGCTATTGTAGAATAAGCTAAGGTATTATTAAAACCAGCGTAAAGTTAACGCTGGTTTTTCTGTTAGTTATTGGGGAAGAAAATGAAAAAGAAGATCACAGTTGGCTTATTTGTGGCCTATATTTTGTTTTGCGGCTTTCTTTTCATTAAAACTAGATTCATTACTCCCAATCAACAATCTGCACTGCAATCAGAAAAAGTGCAAGAATACAAAAAGCTGCTGGATAATGCCGGTCTTAAGGGTAATCTGACGATATATAAAAATAAACAACGAATATGGCAGTATACAACGGTAGGCAACGCGAATTCCGCTTATTTAATTAATTCCGTGCAAAAGAAATTAACGGCAGGAATGATTATGCGGGCAGTGTTGCCATGTCGAATGATGATTTGTATAAGGTAAGTTTAGATTTACTAAATGGCAAGCTGCTATCTTCGCAAAATAAAGACATCATTTACGCTCCTGGAAATAATACTTCACATTACCGCGGGGGTCTGTACACTAAAAATAACCATTACGAATCTAACGGTAATGGTTATGGCTATTGCAACTTTTTACACATTTCTAAAGATGGGCAAAATGCAGTGATTTTGCAAAGTACAGATAGCAGTCGGTATGGCGATTTGAGTAATAGCGCTGATAAAATTTATGCGGATTTATTTGGAAAATAAGATTAAAACCAAAAGCGAGGACTACAATTGTAATCCTCGTCTTTTTGTATCCAAGCCACGAATCAAACGCCTTTTACGCATGACTCCTGGCTTGATGGGTGTCTTTAGATGTGTGGTATTTTATATTTTCATTGAAGGAAATCCAATCAATTTCAGTATTTGATATCACAACAACACCTTATTTCTAAAATTTATATTAAAGTAAGCACTTACTTTATCTACTTATAATACACCATATAAGTTTCAAAAATGATAGTTTTTGTTTTAACGAAAATGTGGCTTATACTTATAGTAAAAAGCATGAAAGGGAAGAATAATGATTAGAAGAGCGAGAAAAACAGATTTTCCATTTGTATATCCAATTTTGAAGCAGATTTTTGATGAAATGCAGATGGAGACGATTGAAAAGTTACCAGAGGATCAATTTTATAGTTTGATGAAATTAGGTTTTATCTCAGAGGATTACCGCTACTCATACCGCCGTATCTGGGTAAGTGAGAAAGCGGGTAAAGTAGTCGGTATTCTTGATATGTACCCATACAAGGATCAAAAGATTATTGATATAGTCTTGCGTCATGATTATGCAAAAGCAGGCTTGCCAATCTCAACGGTGATCTTTTCAGATCAAGAAGCTTGGCCACATGAATGGTATATTGATGCCTTAGCGGTTGATCCTGATCATTGGGGAGAAAAGATTGCTAGTCACTTGCTTGATGAAGCTGAAAAAGTTGCGGCTAAGCAAGGCTATCATATTTTGAGTTTAAATGTTGATCAAGAAAATCCACGTGCGCAACGATTATATGAGCACAAGGGCTATCAAACTGAAAAGACAATGACAATTGGGGATCGGACATACGATCACATGATTAAACGCATATAATAAAAAATACTGCCAGCTATGAGCTCAATGTCATTAAGTTAAGACATTGACAAATTGATAGTTTAAGCTTTTAGATCATT
>NZ_PCZF01000077.1:0-4042 GCF_002554115.1 Lactobacillus sp. UMNPBX4 | reverse complement strand
TTCAATATACAGAATTTAATTTTCAAAAGTGTTCAATTTGAAATTGCAATTTTCGAAAAAATAAAGGTGTTAAGGAAAAACACTTTACACCCATTTGTTTTGGTGGTATATTATTAATCGTTAAGTTTTAGGAGGAAATTAATTTATGTCAGTTAAAATTCGTATGCACCGTGCTGGTGCCAAGAGAAAGCCATTCTACAGAATCGTTGTTGCAGACTCACGTATGCCACGTGATGGTCGTTTCATCGAACAAGTTGGTTACTACAACCCAGTTTCACAACCAAAGGAATTGAAGCTTGATGAAGACAAGATCTTTGATTGGTTACAAAAGGGTGCACAACCTTCAGACACTGTTAGATCACTTCTTTCAGGTGCTGGCTTGATGGCTAAGTTGCACGATGCAAAATACAACAAGTAATTTTGCGATTATTTAAAAGCTTGATGCCAAGTGCTTCAAGCTTTTTTTATTACTTAAAAAGGAGCATGCATGGAATATTTTGACGTTGCACGAATTTTAACAACTCATGGATTGAATGGTGAAGTCAAAGTTAACGTGATTACGGACTTCCCAGAAGAGCGTTTTGCTGAAGGGATGCATTTATCACTTAGAAGCGATACTAAACGTGTATTGACTATTGAAAAAAGCCGTCCATTTAAACAATTTTGGTTAATTCAATTTAAAGAAATTACAGATATTGATCAAGCAGAAAAATTACGAGGCCAAATCCTGGTAGTAAGCGAAGAAGAGCGTGGCGAATTACCTGACGGTGTTTATTATTATAAAGACATCTTTGATTGCGATGTGATTGATGAAGAAACTGGTAAAAATATCGGTAAAATCGTTGATATCCAATCTCCAGGTGCAAATGATATTTGGCTTGTACGTGAAGATAGTGGCAAGGAATATTGGATTCCAAACATTGCCGATGTTGTTAAAAAAGTTGATGTAGCTGCCAAAAAAGTTTATGTAGAATTAATGGAGGGGTTACGAGATGAAGATTAATGTATTGACGCTTTTTCCCGACATGTTTACACCTTTGAAAGTATCGATGTTAGGACGTGGTTTAGAAGATGGTAAGTGGGATCTCAATTTAGTTAATTTCCGTGATTTCACAACAGATGTACATCACCACGTAGATGATACTCCTTATGGCGGCGGCGCTGGTATGGTACTCCAAATCATGCCAATTAAAAAAGCACTTAATTCTTTATCTTCTAGTGGTAAAGTTATTATTACCGCTCCACAAGGAAAAACTTTTAATGAACAAATGGCACAAGACTGGGCAAAAGAAGATGAATTAACTTTTATTTGTGGTCACTATGAAGGCTTTGATCAAAGAGTCTATGACTTAGCCGATGAAACCGTTTCAATTGGAGATTATGTGCTAACTGGTGGGGAATTACCAACTATGAGTATGATTGATGCTACTGTTCGACTTTTGCCTGGTATTTTAGGTAACGCTGCTAGTCCAGTAGAAGAAAGCTTTTCACATGGCTTATTAGAATATCCGCAATATACTCGCCCAGCTGATTTTGAAGGTCAAAAAGTGCCTGAAGTATTAACTAGTGGCAATCACCAAAAAATAGCTGAGTGGCGACACAAAGAAGCGCTTAAAGCAACTTATCTTCATCGTCCTGATATGTTAAAAGATCGTCAGTTGACTATTGAAGAAAATAAAATGCTAGAAGAAATCAAGTCAGAGCTTGATTAAGCTGGCTTGATTTGTTAAACTATTCATCGTGGCAAATGTCACTAATTAAAGTTATGGGTGTTCCGCTGACGCTGGTGCGTGGATGAATGCCGAAGAAGGAGAAAAATATATTATGGATCCATTAATTCAAGAATTGACTAAAGAACAAATTCGTGACGATATTCCTGCTTTCCGTGCAGGTGATACTGTTACTGTTCACGTACGTGTTGTTGAAGGTACTCACGAACGTATTCAGTTGTTCGAAGGTGTTGTAATTAAGAAGAAGGGTACTGGCATCGGTGCTACTTACACTGTTCGTAAGATTGCTTCAGGTGTTGGTGTTGAAAGAACCTTCCCAGTTAACGACCCACGTGTTGCTAAGGTTGAAGTTAAGCGTCATGGTCGTGTGCGTCGTGCTAAGCTTTACTACTTACGTGAACGTCACGGTAAGTCAGCAAGAATTGCTGAAGCACGTCGTTAATCATAACGTCGATATAGAAAAGCTAGTTCCAAACGGAACTAGCTTTTTTGTTTTGATAAATATTTTTAAAGTAATTTATATAAGTTATAATTATTTAATAATATATTCGTTGCTTGTGAATAATAATATCGTGGAACTCATGTGAAACTGCAAATTAAAATCACAAAGTCACTTTAATATACAGTAATAACATTGATAATATACTAAATATGGATTGTGAAGTAAATTTCACAAGCAGAGATATTGAGTGTGGAATTAAAGCGAAAGCCGCCATTTATCCACAATGGCGGCTTTTAATTGATATTAAATTGATTACATTATACTATATTTAATTTAGATGTAAAATAATTTTGACTAATATTATAATTAATATATCAGAAATAGAAACAGGTGAGATGATTGAATTATCCTAAAGAATTACTGGCAGAAGTAAAAGAGAGATCAAAGGGCATGCGTTTAGAAGGAATTAATTCAGGAAGTGGCCCAATACATCCCTTGCTAATGATCGTAGGCGAAGCGCCAGGACGCAATGAAATCGTTAATAATATTCCATTTAGTGGTGACGCCGGAAAGGAACTGGATAAATCACTAAAGCAAATTGGTTTATCACGAGATCAAGTTTATATTACTAGTGCTGTTCGTAGCCGCCCTTTTAGTGTGAAAAAAGTTTTTAGTAAACGAGAAAATAAAGAAGTAATTAAAAGACCAAATCGTAAACCTACTAAGAAAGAAGTGTTAGCACATGCTCCTTTTTTAGACTATGAAATGCATTACGCAGATCCACAAGTCATTGTTGCTTTAGGTAACACCGGATTAGAGCGACTGCTTGGCCCAGGTCATAAGATTTCTGCTGAACATGGTAAGGTTATTGAGAATACACCAATTCTTGAACTTAATGAAGCTAAAGATGGATATGTTTGGTCGAAAAAGAAATATACGGTTATTCCAGAATATCATCCTGCGGCTGTATTTTATAATCGTAAATTAAGTGATGATATTGTAAAAGATTGGGAAGCAATAAAACCTTACATCGATAAAGAAAGAGAAAATAATGAGTAACGAAACTTTTTTAATCCCTATTAGACAAAATAATGATTTATCCGATATTGCTCTTAATGAGTTGCGAATGGATTTGGATGAGCATCCCTTGCACCAAAGAGCTTATGCAGAGCTAGCCTATCTACCGGGTAACAACCGTAAATATAGTCTTAACAGTGTGAAAACAATTGATAGCCCATTAAGAAATAAAAAGATCTTATTTTTAGGTTCTTCTGTCACATTTGGTTTTGGTGCATTAGGGGAATCTTTTGTAGACTACTTATGGAAAAAAGATGGCATTGCTGCTATTAAAGATGCAGAAAATGGCACTACTTTGGTAGATCAAGATACCAGTTATCATGGTGATTCTTATGTTGCTCGTTTTAAGGAAAATCTTAAAACACCAATTGATATGCTGGTTTTGCAACTTTCTACTAATGATGCGCGTACAAACCAGAAGTTGGGAGAAATTAGTCAAAATGACCATTTTGATGTAAAAACAATTATCGGTGCGATGGAATATATTATTAGTCAAGCTCTGACTACATGGCATTGCCCAATTTTGATCTATACAAATCCTTATTTTGAAAGTGATTTGTATAATCAGATGGTAAAAGTAATACATCAATTAGCTAAAAAATGGAATATTAAAGTTCTGGATTTATATAATGATCCGAATTTTAAAGACCAACCTGCTCTTTATATGGCAGACGAAATTCATCCGACCCGTGCAGGTTATTTAGAAAAATGGCTGCCAGTTTTTGAAAATAAATTAACCGCCGATTGTAAAATCAAGTTGAACACTTTATAAAAATAAAAGTCCATCTGGACC
>NZ_PCZF01000076.1:0-4468 GCF_002554115.1 Lactobacillus sp. UMNPBX4 | reverse complement strand
ACGCCGAAAGTAGTTGGTGGGCAACTGCCTGCGAGGAAAGGAAGCTGCCGTGCTCTTTTTTAATATTCCGGCTTAGCTCAGTTGGTAGAGCGCTTGACTGTTAATCAAGATGTCGTCAGTTCGAGTCTGACAGCCGGAGTAAGGAGAGAGAAGGAAGCCTAGCTTCCTTCTTTTTTGTTTAATATGTTTTAGGTCTATATGATTTGATGGAAAAATTGGTGTCTGCTTATCCCGATATTTTATTTGAAGCTCGCTCTAGTGGCGGTGGCCGTTTTGATGCAGGCATGGCCTATTACATGCCTCAGATTTGGACGAGCGATGATACAGATGCGGTTGATCGAATGAAAATTCAATATGGTACCAGCTTGGTTTATCCGGTTAATATGATGGGTGCTTATGTATCTGTGAGTCCTAATGAACAAAATGGTCGTTATACTTCACTTGCAACGCGTTATGCCGTTGCGATGAGTGGTGATTTAGGTTATGAATTGGATTTGACCAAGTTATCATCTGAGGATTCTTTAGAGATAGAGAAAGAAATTAATGATTATAAAAAATTGCGTCATTTAATTCAATTCGCGATTTTTATCGCTTGAAATCACCATTTAGCAGCAACCAGGCAGCATGGAACTTCGTTTCTAAAGATCAAAAAGAAGTTTTAGTAATGAATTTCAATATTATGTCGCAGGTTCAGCCGGTATTTACTCAGACAAAGTTATATGGCTTAAATCCTGATCTCGATTACCGTGATGAAAATACGGGTCAAATTTATGGTGGGGATGAACTAATGGAAGTTGGTTACTATGATTCTGTTATGAAACAGGATTTCGCCGCAGAAGTAAAATATTTTGTCGCGGTTGATTAATTTTTTAGAAATAAAATTCACCTAAAAGCAAATTTGCAGTAATGTCAAATTGCTTTTTATTTTTCCACTTAGCTAGCGGGACAGGGAGTTTAGAAATTGGAAATTATTTTCTCTAACTGAAATTATTTTCGAAAATTCCTTTGTAAAAGAAAGCATTTATCGTATAATAAAAGCGGATTCATTTTTTTGATCTAGAGGAGGAAATTACATGGTAGGAATTGTTTTAGCCAGCCATGGTGGTTTTGCCGATGGTATTGCACAATCTGCGCAAATGCTTTTCGGTGAACAAAAAGATTTTGCCCATGTTATCTTAAAGCCTAGTGAAGGCCCAGATGACATTCGTGGCAAAATGGAAAAAGCAATTGCTTCATTTGAAAACCAAGATGAAGTTCTATTCTTGGTTGACCTGTGGGGTGGTACACCATTTAACCAAGCAAATGGTCTTGCTGAAAAGCATGATAAATGGGCAATTGTAGCTGGTATGAATTTACCAATGGTTGTACAAGCATTAACTGAAAGAATGATGGATGCTAATGCTACTGCACGTCAAATCGCTACAAAGGTAGTTGAACCTGCTAAGGATGGTATCAAGACTAAGCCATCTGACTTAATGCCAAAGACCGCTGCTCCTGCAGCAGCCGCTGACAAGGGTTCAGCTAAGGGCGGTAAGAAGTCAATTCCAGAAGGTACTGTAATTGGTGACGGTCACATTAAGTACGTTTTGGCAAGAATCGACTCACGTTTACTTCACGGTCAGGTTGCTACTGGTTGGATTCCAGCAATGAAGCCAGATCGAGTAATTGTTGTTTCAGACAGTGTTGCTAAGGATGACTTGCGTAAGAGTATGATTCGTGAAGCTGCACCTGCAGGTGTTAAAGCTCACACTGTTCCACTTAAGAAGATGGAAGAAATCGCAAAGGATCCAAGATTTGGTAACACACACGCACTTCTTTTGTTTGAAAATCCAGAAGATGTTTTGAGAGCTATCAAGGGCGGTATTAATCTTAAGGATATCAACGTTGGTTCAATGTCATACAAGGAAGGCGACGTTAACGCCAACAACGTGTTGTCAATGAACCAAGAAGACGTTGATACTTTCCGTGAACTTGAAAAGATGGGCGTTAAGTTTGATGTTAGAAAGGTTCCTTCAGATGCTCCAGGTAACATGGATTCTATCTTGAAGAAGGCTCAAACCTTACTTGACGAACAAAAGAAATAATTAATTAGGAGTAAATAAATGAACGCTATACAAATGATTTTGGTAGTGGGTGTTGCCTTTCTTGCAGGTATGGAAGGTATCTTGGATGAATGGCAATTCCACCAACCATTAGTTGCATGTACTTTGATCGGTTTAGTTACCGGTCACCTGGACTTAGGTGTTATTTTGGGTGGTCAATTACAAATGATCGCCTTAGGTTGGGCAAACATTGGTGCCGCTGTTGCACCAGATGCCGCTTTGGCTTCAGTAGCTTCAGCTATTATCTTGGTTGAAGGTGGTCAAGGTACTGCTGGTATCGGTACTGCTACTGGTATCGCTATTCCTTTGGCTGTTGCTGGTTTGTTCTTAACTATGATCGTACGTACTATCTCAACTGCTATCGTTCACATCATGGACGCACAAGCTAAGAAGGGTAACTGGCGTATGATCAACGTATGGCAATGGATTGCTGTATGTTTGCAAGGTTTGAGAATCGCTATCCCAGCCGCATTACTTTTGGCTATCCCAGCAAGCACTGTTAGAGGTTGGCTTGCAATGATGCCTCAATGGTTATCAGCTGGTATGACCATCGGTGGTGGTATGGTTGTTGCTGTAGGTTACGCTATGGTTATCAACATGATGGCAAGTAAAGAAGTATGGCCATTCTTCGCAATTGGTTTCGCTTTAGCTGCTATCAAGGACTTAACTTTGATCGCCCTTGGTGCTATCGGTCTTTCAATGGCTTTGATGTACTTAGCTCTTGAAGCTAAGGGTGGCAACGGCTCAGGTTCAAACAACTCTGGCGATGCCGGTACCGGCGATCCACTCGGCGATATCATTGATGATTATTAAAATGAACGCATAGAGGAGGATTTAAATAATGGCTGATAAGAAAATTAAATTAACCAAACGTGACCGTTTTAACGTTATGTGGCACTCACAATTCCTTCAAGGTTCATGGAACTACGAAAGAATGCAGAACGGTGGTTACGCATACTCAATGATTCCTGCATTGAGAAAGTTATACCCAGACAAGAAAGATTTGTCTGCTGCTTTACAAAGACACTTGGTATTCTTTAACACTCACCCATACTTAGCTTCACCCGTACTTGGTGTTACCTTGGCTTTGGAAGAAGATAAAGCTAACGGTGCTCCTGTTACTGACGACGCTATCCAAGGTGTTAAGGTTGGTATGATGGGACCTTTGGCCGGTGTTGGTGACCCTGTATTCTGGTACACTGTTCGTCCAATTGTTGGTGCCTTAGGTGCATCAATGGCCATTTCAGGTAATATCATGGGACCTATCTTGTTCTTCGTTATCTGGAACATCATCAGAATTGCCTTCTTATGGTACACACAAGAATTTGGTTACAGCGCTGGTTCAGCTATCACTAACGACATGTCAGGTGGTATGCTTCAAAAAGTTACCCGTGGTGCTTCAATGATGGGTATGTTCGTTTTGGGTGCCTTGATTGAACGTTGGGTAAACATCAAATTTACTCCAATCGTTTCACAAACCCCTATCCAAAAGGGTGGTTACATCGAATGGGACAAGCTTCCATCAGGTGCTAAAGGTATTCAAGAAGCTCTTACGCAATGGAACATGGGTAATGGTAAAGCTTTGAGCAGTACTAAAGTTACTACTTTGCAAGACAACTTGGACTCATTGATTCCAGGTTTAGCTGGTCTTCTTTTGACATTCTTCTGTATGTGGTTATTGAAGAAGAAGGTTTCACCAATCTGGATTATCATCGGTATCTTCGTTGTCGGTGTTCTCTTCCACGTATGGGGCATTCTTTAATAAATGGCTAAATCAATTAACACAAGAGTCGATCTGACCGTTGATGGTACCTGGTTTAGAGGTATTGCATCCTATGGAAAAATTATGATCGGCGATAAAGCTTTTGAATTTTATAATGAGCGAAACGTTGAAGACTATGTTCAAATTCCATGGAAAGAAGTAACTTATGTAGTTGCGGATGTTCATTTTAATGGACGTTATATTCCACGTTTTGAAATTAGAACTAAATCTAATGGTAAATTTATCTTCGCTGCGCGTGATCCTAAAAAGGTATTGCGTGCAATAAGAAAATATGTACCTGCTGACCATATGCGTAAAGCATTAAGTATGTGGCAACAAATTAAGCAACGTTTTACTCGTAAGAAAAAATAAAGCAAACTAAAAATCCCAAGGTCGAATGGCCTTGGGATTTTTTTAGTCATCAGCAATAGAAGCTTGCAATCTATTTAAGAATAATTGGCTCTCTGTCAAATCGTGTTGATAGAAGTCAACTATAATTTAATAATTGGATTAAGCATCAAGCTGCTATGTACCAGCTTGATGCTTTTTCTTGTGTGTCGGGCATGACATTTCATCTAGTCTAGTGAAAGTCTAGACCACGGGT
>NZ_PCZF01000075.1:0-4873 GCF_002554115.1 Lactobacillus sp. UMNPBX4 | reverse complement strand
TTCAATATACAGAATTTAATTTTCAAAAGTGTTCAATTTGAAATTGCAATTTTCGATTATTTTTTAATTCTATATAGGCCATAATTATCAACTTCCTAGCATCATTGTATAATGTGATTAATATAAACTCATTCAATCATATTTATTGAAGATAGGTAAAGGGAAAAGCTATGGGAGAGAGAATAACCAACTTTATTCTTATCATAAGAAGATTACCAATATTTAGAATTTTTCAGCGAACTTTGGGGATGCTGATGCCAATTGCAATTATTGGTTCTTATTTTAAGTTGCTACGTGATGCTGTTTTTTCACCAGACAGTTTTATTTATAATATCCTGAATTTTGATTCAACTATGCCCGACAAAATATGGTATGCCGGTTCATTTATTTGTAACGGCTTTGTGCGGGTAACTTTTGGATTATTTGGTTTATATGCGGCATATTTTGCGGCACGTTATACAGCACGTTTATATCATAAAGATTCTACGTTAGCCGGTATGACTGCAGTAATGATAATTATGTTTTGTGCGTATGCAAGTAATGTGGGAAATAAGCTTAGTAATAAGTCAATGTTTTCATCTAGTGTATTGCAAATTAATGCTTTGTTACTTGCGTTACTAGTGGGATATGCAGTTGGTGAAATTTTCCATTGGTTAGGTAAAAATCACCAGCCTGTAGAATTTGAACATGTTCACCGAGTTAGAACTCGGGCCTGGAATGCGCTTTTGCCTGCATCTGTATCTATTATTGCGGGGATGATTTTGGGGATTATTATTTATGAATTGCAAATCAAGATATTGAGCTCCAGTACTTTTAAAGAATTGGTTATTCAAATTCAAAATTCCAACAATATATTTGAAATTATTGCATTGGCGTTTGTCGTTATGCTGCTTAGTTGGATTGGGATTGGCTATCCTTTAACTTCTTTATCTACGGCTGCAGCACTTACAAGCGGGACAGCTACTGTTAACCTCGATTATGCATTAAAACATGGCAGTTCATGGAATGTTCCTTATAAGTTTTTAGGTAGTTCGCTTGTTTATCCTTACGGTGCAATGGGCGGTGCTAGCGTTGTTTTAGCATTAATAGTAATCATTTTATTGTCACATCAAAATAAAGAGACAGAGAATATTGCCAAGGCTAATTTATTACCTGCAGCATTTAACTCTACGTGGGGGTTCATGATAGGGATGCCAATTATTTTAAACCCCGTGCTCTTTTTACCTATGGTATTGATCCCTGTAATTAACATCATGATTGCTTCATTAGCAATTTTTCTTCATATTATTACACCATGTATTTATCCAGTATTAAAAGGGACCCCAGGAATTCTTATTTCGTTTTTCGGTTCTAACGGCAACTGGAGTAATTTAGTCTTTTCTATTTGTTTATTTATTTTAGATATTTTGATGTTAATACCTATTTCGTTATTGGGACAAAGGATAGAAAGGAAACTTAAAGCTTATGA
The DNA here is from genome assembly GCF_002554115.1 of Lactobacillus sp. UMNPBX4. Classification (NCBI taxonomy): domain Bacteria; kingdom Bacillati; phylum Bacillota; class Bacilli; order Lactobacillales; family Lactobacillaceae; genus Lactobacillus; species Lactobacillus sp. UMNPBX4. The sequence goes on along the minus strand of NZ_PCZF01000075.1, from coordinate 3,405 downwards.
ATATGAAAAAGGCCAACAAACTGCTTAAAAATCCTAATTTAAAATGGATTGCCCTTGTTTTATTAGTAGTTATGGTTTTCGCTATTCCTGGTTATAAATGGATGGAAAAAGATAACCAAGCTCGTGCACAAAGAATGAAATCTGCCTTGTCACCGGTAATCATGGTGCCTGGATCCAGTGCGACTACTGAACGTTTTAATGAGTTGGTTAAATTATTAAATCAAAACACTCCAACTAAACATAGCGTGTTGAAAATCAACGTTTCAACTAATGGTAATCTGTCGTATTCGGGCTCAATTAATAAAAATGATAATGAGCCGTTTATTATTATTGGCTTTAAAAACAATAAAGATGGTTATAGCAATATCAAAAAACAAGCAGGATGGTTAGATGAAGCCTTTGAAGCTATTTCATGGGACTATAAATTTAATAATTTTAAGGCCTTTGGCCATTCTAATGGTGGTTTAATTTGGACATACTGGCTAGAACACTATTATTCAACTTATTCGGATGAAATTACCATGAAGCGTTTAATGACAGTAGGGACGCCGTATAATTTTAGCGAAAAGAATATGAACCATAAAACGCAAATGCTGGAAGATTTTATTAAGTGCAAAAATAGACTCCCTAAGAGCTTAGTGGTGTATTCTGTATCTGGAGGCAAAAATTATGAGTCAGATGGGATCGTCCCAGAAGCTAGCGTTGCAGCAGGAAAGTATATTTTTCAAAAGCAAGTAAAGAGTTATACTGCGATGACAATCACTGGTGATAAGGCTGATCACTCTGATTTGCCTCAAAATCAACAAGTAGTCCAGGTTATTCAACAATATTTATTAGAACCAATTAAGAATAAGAATAATCAAGTAATACCGCGACAAGGAAAAAAGTCAGATAACGATAAAAATGGACAAAATGAGCAGGATTAATATTCATCCTGTGGAAAACTTTTACACCCAATAATCCTTTAAGCGTATAATTTCATCCTTCTTAATAAAATCTTTATATATTGTGAAGCAATATAAACGCTTATATATCAACGATTTTATTACTTTTTTTAGATTAACATCACAAATTAAAAGAAAAATGTGGAAAACTTTTAAATCTATGCTTGCAATCTGTGGATAACCTGCTATACTTATAAATGTAATGAATTAGCACTTAAATGCTTTGAGTGCTAAAAATCAAGTTTATGATGGGAGTGTTTGCAGATATGGCATACTTTGACAATGATTTTGACAACTTATTTAACGAATTGAACAGCTCATTCTTTAATGACGACTTTGGCAGAAGAAGTGGCAACGGTAATTCAGGTTCAATTCCTATTAATTACTCAAGCAATATGAGTTCAGCTCCTCAAACCATTCAACAAACCCCACAACAACCAAATGAAAAACCAATTGGCGTAGATTTAGTTGAAGAAGCAAAGAAGAATAATTTTGACCCAGTTATTGGTCGTGACGAACAAATTGATAACGTTATTGAAATTTTATCAAGACGTAAGAAGAATAATCCTGTATTAATCGGACCTGCTGGTGTTGGTAAGACTTCTATTGTAGAAGGTTTAGCTGAAAGAATTGCTTCAGGCAATGTGCCAGCTAAGATGGCTAACATGCACATTATTTCAGTAAACATCAATGACATGGTTGCTGGTTCAAGTCTTCGTGGTAGCTTTGAAGAAAGATTAAAGAAGGTTATCGACAAGGCTAAGAGCGATCCTAACATTGTTTTATTTATCGATGAATTGCACAACATTGTTGGTGCTGGTTCAACTGATTCAGAAAACAACAATGGTGACGCTGCTAACATCTTGAAGCCAGCTCTTGCAAGCGGTGACTTGAAGTTAATCGGTGCTACTACTACAAGCGAATTCCAAAGAATTGAAAAGGACCCAGCTTTATCACGTAGATTCCAAGCTGTTCAAGTTCCTGAACCAACTACAGATGTAGCTATCAAGATTTTGGAAGGCTTAAAGAAGAAGTACGAAGATTACCACCACGTAAAATACAGTGATGACAGTCTTAAACTAGCTGTTGAATTATCAGAAAGATACATTCAAGGTCGTTACTTACCAGACAAGGCCATTGACTTGATGGATGAAGCTGGTGCTAAGAAGGCTTTGCTTGTACAACCAACTGATGAAAAGAGCTTGAAGAATCAAATCAATGCTCTTGAAGCTAAGAAGTCAGAAGCTGCTAAGGCTGAAGACTACGACAAGGCTAGCGAAATTAAGAACAAGATTGCTGAACTTGAAAAGCAATTAAAGAACGTAGATACCAAGAATACTCCAGAAGTAACTGAAAAAGACATCTACGCAATTATTGAACAAAAGACTAAGATTCCTATGAGCGAACTTCACGCAGATGAAGCTCAAAAGAACTTAGACTTGGCTAAGAAGTTGAAGAAGAACGTTATTGACCAAGATAGAGCTATTGACGTAATTACTGACGCTATTGCTCGTAAGCAAATCTTCAAAGACAGCGATCGTCCTACTGGTTCATTCTTACTTACTGGTCCTACTGGTGTTGGTAAGACTGAACTTGCTAAACAATTAGCTATCCAATTATTTGGTAACAAAGATCACTTGATCCGTTTGGACATGAGTGAATACCAAGACGAGATGGCTGTTAACAAGTTAATCGGTTCTGCACCAGGCTACGTAGGCTACGGTGAAGGTGGTCAATTAACTGAAAAAGTTCGTCACCAACCATACTCATTGATTTTGTTTGACGAAATTGAAAAGGCTAACCCACAAGTCTTTAACGCACTTCTCCAAATTATGGATGACGGTCGTTTGACTGACGCACAAGGCAGAACCGTTTCATTCAAAGACACTATCTTGATTATGACTTCAAACGCAGGCTTCTCAGACAAGCTTCTTGAAGACGGCAAGGTTGACCAAGACAAGTTAATCTCAGCTCTTGAAAACTACTTCAGACCTGAATTCTTGAACCGTTTGGACGCAATCGTTCCATTCAACTCACTTACTGAACAAGACATGGGCAAGATTATCAACATTTACTTGAAGAAGATGTCTCACGTACTTGCTAAGAAGGGTGTAACTGTTGAAGTTTCAGACAAAGCTAAGGCATTCTTGGCAGAAAAGGGTTACGACAAGAAGTTCGGTGCTCGTCCACTTAGAAGAGTTGTTGAACAAAACCTTGAAACTCCAGCTGCTAAGTTGATCTTAAGAGAACCTGACACTAAGAAGGTTGAATTTACTGCTGACGACAAGCACTTGTACTTGAACGGCAAAGCAATCTTCGACATTTCTCCAAAGGTAGAAGAAAAGGTTAAGGAAGACGAAGCTAAGGCTGAAGACAAAAAGGAAGACTAATTAATAGTTAATAAAGAAAGTGTCTGGGAAAAAACTAATTCCTAAGACATGAAAAAAGAACGATGATTTCC
>NZ_PCZF01000074.1:0-4960 GCF_002554115.1 Lactobacillus sp. UMNPBX4 | reverse complement strand
TAGATTAGATATTTATATTTTACAGGGAAGTCGAACGTATGTCTCTATTTTTAGAATAAAAAAAGCTGACTGCTAGGTCAGCTTGGCCCTATCCATCCCCGCATTAAAATACGGGGATTTTCGGGCGTTTTTCATTAAAAAAATCTTGTAAAATTAAGGGCTTTCAAATCACTTTTCAAGCCTTGCTGTGATTGAATCTAGCTTACTCTTGGTTTCTGATAGATTATCATTAACTAATATGTGTGCATAATCTTTCAAGTCTTCCGGCAACAGATTTAATTCACTGCCGCTGAGTCGTTCTTTGATCTTTTCGGGATCATCTCCTCGCTTTAAAAGCCGCTCTTTTAATTCTTCTTTAGTCGAAGTTGTGACATAAAGAAAATAAACTTTATTGCCTAATTGTTTCAAATAAGTATAAACACCTTTAATATCGACAATTAAAGAAACGAGATCGCTCTTTTTCCAAGCAAGGTTTAAGGCTTCACGACTTGACCCATATTGATAAGAGCCATATCTGACGTGCTCAAAAAAGTGCAATGTCTTGAAGCTTTCATCCGTTTCAAAATGATAGGAGACATTCTGCTTTTCCCCTGGTCTCATTGGACGCGTCGTGTGTGTCAAAACACGTGGTATGCCATATTTTTCATTTAAATAATCAGAAATCGTTGTCTTTCCGGCGCCGCTCGGGCCCGCGATCAAAATTATTTTCTTCAAAAGAAAGTCCCCCACTTGAAAATGTTGCTCATCTATATTAACATTCCAATGTTACAAAAGACCAAGATTTTTTATCAAGAGAGGAGATAACTCCATGAAAAAAGCAGATGTAAAAGTTGGCGCAATCGTTGGTGCCAAGTCAGAAGAAGAACTTAAGAAGCCATTCCAAGGTAAGGTAGAAAAAATTTATGAAAATTCTGCTCTCTTAGCTATCACTTCATACGATCCAGTTGATGCCACTGCAATTAGTGACTTGAACAACAAGATTGTGGTCAACTTCAAAAACTTAAAGGCTGCTCGTGCCGCTAAAAATAGTAAGACTGCTTCAACTAACGAAGTTAAAGTTGAAAAGATTGCTAAAACTAAAAAGGCTAACAAAGACAGCAAGAAGTAAAACAAAATTCAAAAAGATCCTGGGTAATATTTACGCAGGATCTTTTTTTGCCTAAAATTAATACAATATCGATCTATTTAGGGAGATTTTTTATGAAAGAGAAAACTCGAACCGTTTTATTCTGGTTCATCCTTATTCAGCCGTTTTTGGACCTTTATTGGTTTTATCATGGCAAATTGGCTGACGTCTTGCCGTTTACTTTGCCTACAATCATTAGAATTTTGGCTGTTTTTGTTATCTTTTGCATGTTCTTTAGTCAAAAACAGAATTGGCAAAAATTGGGTAAAAACAAATGGCTACTGTTTTATTTAGCCTTGCTAGTAATTTACTCGGCTCTACACTTGTTACACGTGAAACATTTTAATAGTATTAATCCAAATGATTACAACTATTCGACTGTCAGTGAAATCTTCTATCTCATTAGAATGCTTTTGCCGCTGATGGTGATTTTCTTTACTACCGCGTTAGATTTCACTCACGATCAATTCAGACATGTAATTGAAGGAATCAGCGGACTATTTTCATTCACCATCGTGATCAGCAACCTTTTCGTGATTTCACTTAGAAGTTACGAAACCGGCCCGATCAGTGCCAATATTTTTGAATGGTTCTTCAATCCTAACATCGGCTATTCCCACATGGCTTCTAAAGGCTTCTTCAACTTTGCCAACATGGTCTCAGCCGTACTATTCATGCTAGTGCCCCTGATGCTCTACTTCATGTTCAGTCATTTTAATTGGAAAACCGTTACTTTAAATGTCGTGCAGGCCCTCGCAATGATCGAACTTGGAACTAAAGTAGCGCTAATCGGCTTAATTGGTGGCATTATCATCGGTATTTTGCTCTACCTTTTCCATTTGTTCATTGTCAAAGATGTCATCAAGAACGGCAAGGCAATTTTAGTAGCGCTGATAATCGAAATTGGTGCGATGGCGATTATCCCCTTCGGTCCAGCAATCCAGCGTTACAATTATGAAAAGTTTTTAGCGCAACAATCTGATAACAGCTTAACTGTTGCTAAGAAAGAATTAGCCGCTGGTCTTAAAAAATATCCAAGCGGCGAAAAACGGAAGCAATTTTTAATCGAATTTATCGAAGAGCATTATCAAGATTATGCCCTAAACAAAAAGTTTGTCACTAAGAGCTACCCTTACAAATATGATCCAGAATTTTGGCTTAAGATCATGAACGAGCCGGGAACTGCGCGGATGCAAAACCGTCACGTTGAAAGGGCTATGCTAGATCAAGTAGTTAAGACTAACAATAATAAGTTGGACAAGTTCTTAGGTATCTCATATACCCGTGAGACCAACATTTTTAACCTAGAGCGAGACTTCACCAGTCAGATCTATTCATTAGGTTGGATCGGGATGTTGCTATTTGTTGGCCCGTACGTAGCAATCATGCTGTACGCTTTTGTTAAATGGCTAATGAATAGAAGAAAACGCACCTACCTGATTAGTTCCATGCTGCTTTCAATCGCTTTTATGCTGTTTGCGGCATTTTCATCAGGCAACGTCATGGACTTTTTAACCGCCAGCTTCATCTTAGCCTTCGTTGAAGGTGGATTATTAGCTGAAATTAAAGCCAAAAATTAAAGATACAAAAATCCTCATTCGTCTTTGAATGGGGATTTTCTTTGCTTATTTTCCTTGCTTGATGAAGCTTTGATCTGGCACCCGGATCAAGTAATAACGCGTTGCCAAATGCCCTGCGTGCATTCCAATACCGTTTTGCCAATTCTTCTTATATGTCGCCGTATAAATGGCTACATAAGCACGTTGATATTTCTTATCCATTTTCTTAAGCGTCTTTTTAACGTATGGAATCTTTTCTGCATTAACATCTAATGCCGTATCACCATACGCAATCGATGCATAATCACTAGACGCCGTGATTTTGCTTCCTGCCTTATAAAAAGTATATGACTGAGAACCGTATCTCTTCTTAGCTGAATTGATCGTGACATAGCTTGAATTGCCAACCCCTGTCTTCATTATCAGCGGTTCATATTTAACGCTTGAAGTAATTCGACTTGCATCTTCCAAATCTGGATTATCCATAAATGTTTGATTAAACATCCAGCCAGCTGCTACAAATAAAATGACCACCTCAACTATATTCAAGATAAAGTTAGGCCAGCTAAAGTGCTTATGCTGTTTAATAATCATCTTAATTCGTCTACGACGAATATTTTGGATAATAAATACTAAATACAGTATGATGGCAACCCAGGTTAAGATACCAATAATATTCCAGCTAAACATGACGATTCCTCCTTGCTCTACATTATAGGGGAATTTTTTCAAAATTTGAATAGCTTAACTATTGAATACTTGGGATTTAGGTGAGAAGATAGGCATTGAGTACATTAGATTTATTAGGTATAAAATATGGTAGCAATAGCATTTTATTCAATAACTGGGCAAACTAAACGTTTTATTGATAAAACGCAATTAGAAGCCCATCAGATCAGCGATGCTAAACCCAAATTTGATATGGGTCAAAAGTACATTTTGATCGTTCCTGCATACCAGGATTTCATGATGGATTCAGTCGTTAACTTTTTAACGTATAAAGACAATAAAAAGAATATTATCGGAATTATCGGTTGTGGTAATCGTAACTTCAACGACCTTTTTGCTCAAACCGCGAAGAAGATCGCAGCTACGCTAAAAGTGCCGATTCTTTATTTATTGGAATTTAGTGGCACAAGTGAAGATGTCAAAAACGTTCGCAAGATTGTTCATGATCTTTCTACTGGTGAAAGCAACAAGAAAATCCAAAAACCTAAAGAATTACGTGGAAATATTAGCTTTTTGAGTGATTTTAGAGATTGAGTATGACTGAGAAATATTACGAAGCAATTAACTGGAATGACATGGAGGATCGTGTCGACAAATCCGCTTGGGCGAGACTAAACGATATTATTTGGGAACCTCGCAACGTTCCGGTTAGAGAAGATAAAAAAGAATTTATAAAATTAGATAAGCCAATTCAAGAAGCTTTGCTTCATGCTTTTGGAGCATTGTCTTTCTCGTCTGGCTTACAAATGCGTAACGGTATTGAACAGATTAAGGCGGACGCAATTACGCCTGAAGAATCTGCCGTTTTAAACGCGTTGCAATATTTGGAATCAATTGCCAATAAGGGTTACAGTTATGTTTTGCATGAGTTATCTGATGACAAGACTGTCGAAGAAACTTTGAATTGGGCAAACAATAATCCTTATTTGCAAAATAAGATCCATATTTTAAATAAAATCTATCAAAGTGGAGATGCCTTGCAGAAAAAAGCAGCTAATGTAATTTTGGAAACTGCTCTTTATCACTCTGGCTTCTTCGCCCCACTCTACTTGTTCGGTGACGGCAAGATGGTTAGAACTGCTGAAATTGTTAAGTTAGCCTTACGTGGTACTTCATTCAGCGGTATCTATCCTGGATATAAGTTCCGCTTAGGCTATAGCAAGCTTGGCAAGAATGAACAAGATAGATTAAAGGAATGGATCGAAAACTTATACGATGAGTTAGTAGCTAACGAAGAAAAGCACATTCATTTAATATATAAAGGCACTGGTTGGGAAGAAGATGCCAAACATTACTTCTACTACAGCGTCAATAAAGCTTATCTTAACTTAGGCTTTTCAGGTAAGTATCCTGATACAGCTGATACTATTAACGCGACAATCGAAAAAGGTGTAATTAAGAGTGCCGTATTGGAAGACTTCTTCTTCTACACCAATGACCATTCGCTTAATAAATTTAAAGAAATCAAATAATATTAACCTTGATGTACTAAAGTGTCTGGGAAAAAACTAATTCTCAGACAGGAAAAAAGAACGATGATTTCCTA
>NZ_PCZF01000073.1:0-5218 GCF_002554115.1 Lactobacillus sp. UMNPBX4 | reverse complement strand
GTCCAAATGGACTTTTTATTTTCTATCAAGTGTTCAATTTAATTTTACAATCGGCGAAAAATAAGATATCAATATTTTTCTTGATATCTTAAAAATTATAACAATACCACTCAAGTGGATTTTGTAATTTACGATCATATTCTGAATATCCTTCATACACTATTTGCTTGCCACGAATTTTAACAGTATGTAGTTCCCTCATAAAATAGTCTTTAATGTATCTATCTCTACGAAAGAGAACCATCTTATTATAAAAAATATTTTTACAAGCTATTTCTACCTTCACGTGTTCGAAATCGCGAGTAAATCTATTTTTAAAATCATCATCAAACTGTTGATATTTCATTAGATCAGGTTGTGCTTTCTCAATATCAGAAATTAAATCATATGAAAAAACACTAAGATCACAATCCCATAGTATATCGTCAACATCATCAAATTGTTGCTTATTTAAACGCTCATCACTATTTTTTACTTGGATTAAAATATTGTCTTGATCAGCTTGATCCTTAGCAATCTCTGCTATTTGCTTGCTTTGAAGTTCATGATCACGATCTTTAAGCGCCTGCAAATTCATAATGCTAGATTTTGAATAAAAATAGTTATGTAATGCAAAATCAAGGTTCATAAGACCACGTGAATCAATTAACAACTCTTCTGTGCCATCTTCATTGGTTTGATCCAAATAACTAAAACCATCTTTATTCACTTTGTCTTTAACAGTAGAGGTGATTTTTTCTGTTAGATCTTTCATCATTTTTTTATCATGTTCACTCACTTTTTCCCCCAAGTATTCTCTTAAGTATTCTGGATCAAAAATTTCTTTACTTTCAAAAAACTTATATTTCATATCGAGTTTATTGATTATTTGATCAACCGTAATATAGTAGTTCTTATTCATTTCATAGCGTTTAATAGCCTTTTTTTCATTAGTTTGTTTTTGAGTCATTTTAAGTTTCTCCTTAATTAAAAACAAAAAAGGCAGCTAAGCATTTCGCTTAACTGCCTTATTACCAAATATAATTTTTCCTAGTTGTTAGCCATATACATTACGGCATTTTCAGCTATAAGATACTCAAAAATTTCATCATCATCCAAAGGATATTTGTCCCATTCAACATCGTCATCTAAAGGAATATCAATATATTTTTCTTCATTAGTTTGCTTTTGAGTCATCGTAAAAATCTCCTTAATTAAAAATAAAAAAAGAGGGGGTAGCCAGCATAATGCTTAGCTACCCCCCGATACTGATAGTTTTGTGTAACCGCTTTACTAGCGGGAGAACAAAAAAAGGGACGCTTCTAAATGTAAACTTCGTCCCTTTTTCCTCTTTTTCGCTTGGATGCTACGTTTTCGCAGCTCCCCGATTCCTATGTGGTCTCGCGTTGCTCGATCATTATAATCTCAAATCTCCTTTCAGTCAATAGTTTTTTTTTTTTTTACAAAGAAATTGGGGACAAGAGAAAAAAAGCAATGGAGAAAGAGAAAAAAGAAGTTTTGCAGTGGATGAATGCACTAGAGATATCCAAGAAGATAAAGAAGAAGTTTTGCAGTGGATGAATGCACTAAAGATATCCAAAAAGATTATGATAAAAAGTCTTGCAACGACCAAAAAAAGGTCGCACTAAAGATATCCTTAATAAATAATTATTTTGTTAACTTATGCTTATCTGCCATGAATGTCATCTGCTAACAAAATAATTATTTTTGAATGTCCCTTTTCTTCTGCAAGTTTTGGATTCTTGCCCAAGTATGGATCAAGCTTAGTATCACGGTAAGTGTTACTCTTTGAGTAGTAGCCGTGATCGGTGTCAACACCAGTAAGCTTACCTGCATTTGAGCCCAAGGCATTTTCATGATAAATGCCATTACCCCAAGGAACTAGATAAGACATATCTAGTTTGTTAGGCAACTTACCATGTACTTTAGGTCCACCGCCTTTTCCTCCAGATTTCTTAGAAGGACCAGGCTTTCTTTCAGAAGTACCAAGCGGTGTAGCTTTACCACCTGAGCCACCTTGTTTAGCTCTCTTTTGCATTTCACTACGTGAAACTGCGAGAACTTCTTCAGCGGGTGCAATTACAGGTCCAATGACTCCGCCTAGTAAACCAGCTGTTCCGATTAACATCGAAGCCTTTTCTAATTTACTATAAAGTGAAGTCTTATGGTGCGTCTTGCCACGTACCCGCGGTTTGGTTAATACTTTATTAACCAAATGTATCACTTCTTTCTATAACGTTATAAAAACAAATTTGTCGATTTGTGAAACAGAGTTTCTTCGTTTCACATCTACTATTTTATAGCAATTTTAAGTTTGTGAATAAAAAAGTTGAAGAAGTCTAAACACTGTTCTAAGTAAGAAGTACATATGCTTTAATATTTCACAAAGTAGCTAAATTTCCATCTTATTAATGCACTTTTATATGAAACATGCACTCTAAATTAATCCACGATTTCTTATTTTTTCTTCCCCGATTTTTTGTTAATTTTTAACGCCTAAAGTGTTTTTCTTAGGCACTTAAGCCTACAACGTCCAAAAGGCCTTAAATTATAAAGTAAATTTTTATCCCGGATTTACAAAATACATATTCAATATAACAATTTTACTTTCATCAAGAAGAGAATCTAATCTTTTACGATGGTTTCTCTTTTTTTGTTTATGTCTCACTATTATTTTTTTACAGTAGACGTTACCCATTAAAAAATTTAATAAAATTAACCTTGGTTTATACTGATAAACCAAGGTTAATTATGCTTAATAATCCGGCTTTATTAATTTAAAAACTTTATGTTAATCTTCTAGTTAGAGTTTTTTAATATTACTTTATTTTTTAATTCATTTATAGTAATAGCTAACGTTAGAATTCCCATACACAAAGGATATAAAAAATTAGAAGTAGTAGATTCCCCAAATATCATTGGTCCTACAATATTCTGTAATTGTCCTCCCAAATTTATAGCACTTAAATCCAAAGTCAAATATTGAGATCTACTAAATTCAACCATATAAACAGCTAGAGCTGCAGAACTAAATAACTCAGCTATTATTTGAACAATAACTAACAATATTAGTAATATTAAATAAAACTTTTTTGTATTATTAATGTTAGAAATAACTATTCCAAAAAATGATATCCCTAAACAGAATCCAGAAATAATCCAAAAAATATCATAAACTTTCTTTTGAACGGCAATTTTATTTACAAAACCTTGAAAAAGAGCAATAACAATAGTATTACATACAAACGCAGTAGGTGCCATCCATGTTAAGTTAGTAAAGTTTTTTACAACTAACAAAGGAATATAAACGTTTAGTAAAGTCCTATGAAATGAAAAAATAAAGTTTTCAATAATCAAATTAAATCTTTTTTTATTTATTAAGGAACTTTTAATTGCTTTAAAAGATGTTAATGGTGAACGCTTAATATTAGCTGACGTTACATCAACATCTTTTAAAGCATAGTTATAAATTAAAACAACTAATATAAAAGAAAAAGCATTAATAATCAAAGCTATAAATAAATTTAATTTAAAAAAACTTATTATTCCACTTATACCAGCACCGATACCATATCCCAGATTAGTTGGTAAAGCCATATTTCCCATTAAAATCGAAGCTTTTTCTTTACTCAACGGTGCAACTATTAAACTTCTAGTTAAAGAGGCTGCGGATCGATCAATTATTCCAAACAAAGTCATAAAAATTAAGAAACTAATATTTCCTTTTATCCCTTGCCATAACAACATTCCAAATGCTCTTAATATATAAGATACCGAAAATATTCTTAATTTTCCTAATCGATCAGCAAGGTATGCAACAGGTACGGAAGCAACCATGCCAGATATTGCTGATAAAGTCAGCCCTATTCCTATCAAAGTTGCACTGACATGACTATTATTCAAAAAGAAAATAGTTGAAATACTAACGAACGAACCTGTTCCTAAAGAATCTACGCCAGAAGCTAGTAAGGCAGCTCGCTCAATTAATCTTTCTTTATTTATAGCGATCATTTTATTTTGCCACAAGTTGGACAATCTGAAAGTTTAGGGATTGGAATTTTATAATAATCATTTGAAAAACTGGATGCGCAAAGCAGATATCCACGAGCTAAATCTCCTTTTTCCAAGATAATCTTCAAAACTTCATTAGCACCCATTACACCAGCAATACCAGTTCCTATACCCCAAACTGCTACTGGTCCTCTACGACTTTCAGCTAAATCTGGAAATGCACATTGTAAACACGGATCTACTTTAGCATCAAGCATAGTCAGTACATAACCATAGCCATACTGTGCAGAAACATGTACCATAGGGATATTATTATCTACACAATATTTATTGACCATTAAACGTTGTTCTGGACCATCTCCACCTTCTAAAACAATATCATAATTAGATAATAAAGTATTGATATTTTGAGGTGTAACTTTTTCTTCTGAGTCAATTATTTGAATTTCTGGATTTAAATGCCTCAATCTATTCGCAGCAACTTTAGCTTTATATTTTCCAATATCATCAGTGGTATACAATATTTGTCTATTCAAATTACTTAATTCAATTTTATCAAAATCAATGATCTTAATTTTTCCCACTCCAGCAGCTGCTAAATAATAAAGCAACGGTGATTTAACTCCACCAGCACCTACGCTAACTACACTAGCATTACTTAAGCGTTTTTGACCCTCTTCACCTATTTCTGGCATTTGAATTTGTCGATTATATCTAGAATTTTCAAATATCATTTTCTATTCCTTTCTTAAGCAAAAGAGCCTGGATATTTCCAGACCCCCAAAAAAAGGCTCTTAAATTAACCGTCACAAGTAACCACACCTACTAATGCAACATTATCAGTCGCATTAATTGTTTGGTTAAACTTGGCTAATTTTCCATTTACTAAAACTCTACATAACTTTCTAGGCTCATTTAACGTGGTATTAAAAATATTATGTTTCAAGTCTTCATCTAAAGATACAACTCTTTGAATCATATCTTTTACTTTTGAACCTAAACGTAAATCATAATCAATATGATTTACTCCCAATCTACCTTCAGCAATACCTCTTAATTGAACAGTAATCATTTGACCTTATCTCTTTTCATTAAAATCAGATTCTAATACTAGACAATGATTATTAATACCGTTTATCCTTACAAATCTGTGAGACTGTAAAATAGTTTGTGTAAGGATGAATGATTCCTTAAATTTATTTCTTTA
>NZ_PCZF01000072.1:0-5247 GCF_002554115.1 Lactobacillus sp. UMNPBX4 | reverse complement strand
GGTCCAGATGGACTTTTATTTTTATAAAGTGTTCAACTTGATTTTACAATCGGCGAAAACTTAATACCAAACAAAAACGGCTAAATTATTTAATTAAAAAGGCGCCTTGGATATGTGATTTATTTAAAGATACTGATCTCAGTCGTTATTACGTTTTGATCATGACTGCGGATAAATTCGTTTTCCCATATAAAACAGCCATCGGAAATGAAGACAATTATTGGGATTTGACTTTTAAAAATAGTCAGACACCTATTCTCTTTTTAGATGAATCAGATAAGATTAAATCAAATTGGACCAATAAATTAATCGAAAGTGAGATGGGGTCTAAAGATGTTGAAGATATGCCAACTCTAATTCGAAGATTTTACGCCAATATTTTGCCAGCTATTGGACGCATGGAACGAATAATCATAGACGCCAAAGACCCCTCTGGAAAAACAAATAACACCAGAATTAAGCAACTTTATCAAGTGATCAAGAAGACATATGATCAGTATCATTTGCAGTCCCCATTAAAAATTGATCCTGCACTTTTGGGAGATAATACTAACAAATTTCTATTTAACACAGGTAAAAGCAGTTTTTTGTTTGGCTTGAAAAAAGATGAAAAGTATTTGGTATGGAAATTTAACTCTCAACGTCTTGTTAACGAGATTACAATAGATCAAAAATTTTACGAAACGCATCCAGAATTTCGATTAAGTAAAGTAACTAGTTCCTTTACTCGGTTATTGCATTATATTGCAAAGACGACTTATTCAATCGCCAGAAATTATCATGAATTCAAGATAAATCTGAATAAAAAAATTACTGATCCTGAAAAATTGCATAATGTTTATGAGTTATCAGAAGAACACTTGCAAATCGTGAACGTGATTTTGCAGCCTACTAATGCTGAAGGAAGGTTAGCAAAATACTTCATTGATAATTATTTGGATAAAGCACTTAATTTAAAATTACCAAATATTAAAGCAAGTTTTACAGATGATCAGACCATCTATGCTTCTGGATTTCGTCTATTTGATTTAACTGTAAGTGAAGATGCTAACAATAATGGCCAGCTTCGTGTCTACCAACAGAAGACAACACCAGAACAAATTCTTGCCAGTGTAGCAAATAAAATGAGGACGATCTTATTATCATCAACCAGTTTAAACCCCTCACCATTAGGAAATTTTGATCTAAATTGGGTAAAAAATAATATAGTTAACTTCTTAGAAATTCCTACAAAATTGCAAGAGGTACTTGATTTAGAAAATAGAAAACGAAATCAATTAATTAAAAGCAAAGTAAAAATTGACACTAGGTTGACAGGAAAAAACTTGATGATTAGTGGACAAACTTTTAGTCAAGCTTTAGCTACTTTGTTAAGAGATGAAAATCATTTAGAGCCAACAGAATTACAACTTGAACGAATTTTGAATAAATATCCTGCTCGTTTGATTGCTAATCGCGTAAGCAACGGATTAGATCCAGATGCACCGTTTTTATGTGAAGCCGAACGCCAAGATGCTGATTCAAAAATTAGTAATACTCATTTTAATTTTGAACGTAAAATACGTCTATTAAGTGCAATCATTAATTTTTTGCAGTTAAATCAAAAAAATTCTACAAATAATGCATTCATCATCTATACCAATGCAATAATACGAATCGACGAATTAAATTGGTTAAAAGAAGCTATTGAAATCTTAAATATTCCATTTCCAGATGATTTATTCAAAGTGATTAGTTCACAAAATCGTCAAGAAATAGAAGATGTTAAAGAAACATGGGGTAAAGGAAAATTTCAAATCATGCTTACTAATAAGCAAGCTCTTGGTCGTGGAACCAATCTTCAATATCTTCTAGATAAAGACTATTATCAAAAACATAGCCATGATTTTGCAATTATTGATCAACGCTTTGTCAACTTGAATGAACCATTTATTGATATTGCAGGAATTTATATAGAATCACTTACTCATATGTTTGAAAATCCAAATAATAATGGTACTCAGGATTTAGATGATTTCAAAATCAGAGCAGGACATATTATTTATGAACAATTTGAATTATACGATTCAAATCAAACTAATTTATCTTTCCGTGATGTTAGAACAAGACTACAAAAATACTTTGGCAAAATATCAGGTAATGGCATGTGGGACTTATTACCTGCACAGGATGCTCTTGCAGCAGAGTTAGAACAGATAACAGGGCGTCTTTGTCGAACAAATATCAAAAATAAAGAAATGCTAATCCAGTATGACTATAATTTTGTAAATAAAATTGACTGGGATTATTTAAGCCATAAACGAACTAACGTGCTGATTGAAGACTTAATTGAGCAAAATAAAAATAGATTATCCTCAAATCCAAAATATCAAGATCGTTTAGCAACGATTAAGGAAAAGCAAGAGCTAGCTTTAATTAATAGTGGTGCAGCTTTCTTAGCCAAACGTGCTTATAAATTGCGTTCTTTAAGTGAAACTATGCAATATCAGTGGGTAGAAATGCGGGAATGGATTGTAAAACATCCTCGAATTAGCACTTTATCTAAAATACCAGATCATTTACGTAAGACAGTCGAAGGATTTTATTATCGACTGTCTAAACCAGATGCAAAATACTATTACTATCACGATCAAGAGGAAGATCCTGATTTCAAAAACGTGCTTTTGATTGATTCTGAGCAGGGAAAAGCTCAACAAAAATTAGATTACTTAAAATTCCAAAAACAAGTACCTATTAATGCCCAATTAACTAGTCTAAATCTAGAAAAATATGCTAAATATTTAGATAAAATTTTTAAGCAAAATTCATGGATAAAACAAGCATTACTAAGAGAAAAATATGATTTAGATTTTAGTAAAAAGAGTCAGTGGTTATTAACGCCTGCCGCATTTAACAATTTGTATAAAGCAGCTATTTCAGAAGAGATTTTTGCTTTAATTTGTCAGAAGTATCATCTAGATTTCCATGAAATGAGGGAATTATCCCAGAATGAATTTGAACGCTTTGACGGATTTTTAAAGTTAAACGATCAGAGAATTCTATATGTCGATATGAAGAATTACGATTCACGTAGGACTACAGTACTTGCAAAAGATGTCGAAAAGCATATTCAAAATAAATTAAATGAGTCCACAGGTAATGCAGCCGTGATTATTAATTTCTACGAATTTGAAAAAGAAAATGCTTATCGAAATAGCGGAATCAGAAACGAAATTAATGAAAAAAAGATCTATTACTATCCTCATTTGTTTAGACATAATGGTGAAATTGATAATGCATTATTGCAAGACTTATTAGATAAGGTGGTACGGAATGACACTAGTAAGAAATAAAATTTATCTAAATCAATTGGAAGATCCGCATTTTAAGATTGATCAGCTAAATCAAGATTTTGATTTATACGCGGTACATTGCACACGTAAATATATCTCTCGCTCCTTACTTAACCGTAACCAAGAGAAGTCACCAGTAATTAAGGCCGTAAATTATATCAGAGAAAATAACAAAGACATAATTTATATCCTTACGGATAAAGGTAAAACCAATATTTTTGAATTAAAGCGTGGCTTAACAGAACTAGATGAGACTATAGGTAAAATTGAGCAGCGTGATTTTGCACAAGTAGAAACAAATATCATATTAAACTTACTATTAATTCAACTACAAGTATTCTCTACAGTTAAGGGATGTAATTTATTGGGAAAATTGTATGTTAATACCAACACAGAAGAAAATGAAAAATTAAAATTTGAAGAAGTAAGCTTTAGTAAAAATCTAGTAATTAATATTCAAACGCGAGCATTTACTCAACTATCCTATTATCAAAAAAAACAAGCTCAAGAATTAATTAAAAATATAAAGTCATGGGGTCGCAGTCCACGTTATGAGATTAATTTGCAAGAAAGCACAATCAAACAAATGGCAAATTGTTACCATGACGGAGAAGAAAATGATTGGTATTTAATGCATCCTACCCATAAAAATCTGAAGCCAGATCAAACACCTTTCTTTTATCTTAATGGTAAAGTTGGACAAGCTAGAACTAGCTTTTTAACTAGTAAAAGTGGCATTATGTATTATTTAATTGATCAATTGAATAAGCATTACTCGCAATATTTTGACAAATTAAAATTTAGAGAAATCCAAACTGAGAGTTATGATCAAGGCGTTAATCAAAAAAAAAGGGGAGAAAAATTATTAGAAAAAATTAAGTCATTTTGGTCAGATAAAGAAATTACATTAATTGATCGAACGCAAGAAAATTTATCAGCGGTAAAGACTATATCTGACTTTTTTAGTCAAAACTTGTCAATAAAAATTAAGCCCAGTCAAACAAGTAGTCATTACAATTTAGCATTAATTCACAATTTAGGTTACTATTCGAAAAAAGATAACCAAGATAAAGAAGATACGTATTACGTAAATCAAGCTAAAATTATTCAAAATATAACAATTGAAGGAGTACTGCATAAAAGTGGAACGGTAATTGATAGCGCATTAATCAATGCAGTTAAAGAATTGACTGTAAAAGCAATTTTAGAGATGCAAGATTTCTCACCATTGAATACTGGGTTAGACTTAGATAGTTTGGCTTTTTATAAATATTATCCTAAAAGCAATCAAACTCTAGAATTTACGAGTCATGAAACTAATTTTCAAATTAAAGTAATTACTTCCAATTTTAAAGATCCGTTTTTCTTGAATGATTTATTTATTGAACGAAACGATCAATTAACGACCGCTTACGACTACATTATTTTAGATAAACAAAATGAAAATTACTATGCTGTAAGCAAAACTTCGTTAAAAACAATACCATCGCCATCATTATATGAAGCGGCAAATAACCAAAAAGGCACTTTAGCATATCGTAACAAAGAGGCTAGAAATAAATATTTAGCCGGTTTAATCAATTTGAATTATTTCTACGCACAAAATCAACTATATTATAATGTGGGAGTTATTGGAAATGGGATGCAGTCCAAAGAGTCGGTAGCTTCAGTTGTTAGAAAGATTGAATGTTTAAACGATAATAATAAGTCGCAATTGCTAGATATGCAGCAGCTTTTACAATCTATGGATGTTGTTTGGGTTAAATTTAAAAATTTGACGGTTCTTCCTTTTCCGATTAAACTCATGAACGAATATATCAGAAAAGATAAAAATAATAATGAAGAGAGATAAAAATTGAATTTAATGAAAAACGCCCGAAAATCCCCGTATTTTAATGCGGGGATGGATAGGGCT
>NZ_PCZF01000071.1:0-5559 GCF_002554115.1 Lactobacillus sp. UMNPBX4 | reverse complement strand
CCTATCCATCCCCGCATTAAAATACGGGGATTTTCGGGCGTTTTTCATTAAAAATTAATCCGTTAAAAAACGGATCTATCGTGTTAAAGCCTGCACCAGTAACTACTTACACTAATGTTCAAACTAAATTGGCTGGACCCCATGATTTTCCAATTTATCGCAATATTTCTAAAGACGGTGGTATCAATGCTTTCACTTCTACCAAGGATTTCAGGAACGGTTTGCTTCAATCTCTTAAATCAGCGCAAACCAAGCAAGGGCGTTTTTATCAATTAATAGTCAACGGTAGACAAATTGGTTGGGTTAATGAAAAATTCTTTTTACGTAGCAAACTACTTGCGGCAAAGCATGTATCTTTAACTCGTAATCCCTATTACTCTTTCCCAGTGAGGGATGCAATTTCTTATATTGCAGACAAGCATGGCACCTTAATCGATCCTAAAAAAGTATCTGCATCCCAAAATTTTTTTAATTCTACAACTCCTGGTAATTTACAATTAAATTAAAATACCATCATTTAAAAACAACAATCAACGTTCATGTTAGACCTAATTTAAACGAAGGCATTACTGTCGCAAACAGAACTGCTATTGTTGGACCTTCTTTAGTAAAAACATTCTCTGGTAGTTCCAAATCTCCTTCTCCAAATTGGAATCCCGAAAATAATTATCAGCCTGAAACCGAAATTAATAGATATTATGATAATAAGCATAATTTTATGATAACCCAATTTTACCAACCTCGTTTTCATTCATTAACGCCCCAACCTACTCCTCTTAATCAAATAGGAGTTATTCCTCAAGGGATCAGCCTTAAACAAAATCAATTAACTGTTTCATATTTCAGTGAACCTAACGTTGAATGGGGACATCTAGTTACTTATAATCTCAATCATTTGTCCGATCCACTTAAATCACAAAATTTACTTACTATGAAGTGGCGAGAATTAAAAAACACATCACGCAATATTGCAGTATCTCCATATATGAAGCTGGGGCACGGACAATCTATCGGCATGACTAAAAAATATATTTATGTACTGGCTAGCAGCAACAAAGAAGCTAATCCCGATAAATCCGAAGAAATTTTTCAAATTTCTAGAAAAAACTACCAAATTAACCATCTTTGGACTATAAAAGTATGGAATCGTTCTAGCTATTATCCACGCTATTTTCATAACGCTTGCTTTATTAATAGTCACTTAATGTACGCTACTTTTCATAATGCCAGCAAAGGATTATATGAATACTGGAAATTAAGTCGAAACGGAAATACATGGATGCCAACAGAAATCGGAGCAACTCAATCTGATTTTGTAAAAAACAATTCACCTCTACAAAGCTTTACCTCTAGTCGTTCTAAGTTTTACCTAGCTTTTAACGATAATTTATTCATAATTACCCATCCAGGAAAACTCATACAACACTACCAATTTCATACCTTGCGCGAAACCGAAGGGATAGCTGTAGAAAATGATCGCCCTTATATTGAATTAGCACGCAGACCCGAATTGCTACAAATAAAAAATCAACAAAATAAAAAGAATTGATAATCACAAATTAACTATGATTATCAATTCTTTTTTATTATCTTATCTAAATCACAACTGCTAAAGCCTCATACGGCTTTAAGATGATCTCTTGTTTAAATTGGTTACTGTTATGTTCATAATTGCTAATTAAAACTTGATAGTTCTTATTAACATATTCTTTAGGTAATTTAGCCTGACATTCCTTGCCATAGAAGTTAGTAAAGACTACTAATTTTTTATCACTGTTATCTAGGAAGCGTTCATATGCAAAAACTTGTGGATGATCCTTCAAGAACATCTTAATATGCCCATAAGAAATTAACTTTTCATTCTTACGCAACTTAATTAGTTTTTGATAATAGTCAAAAATTTCGCCACTTGCTAGTTCTTTCTCTACATTAACTTGATTTTGATCAGTTGGCATCAGCCATGGCTTTACATCACTAAAGCCAGCATATTGACTATCATCCCAATGCATTGGCACACGTGAATTATCTCTTCATACACAAAAACGAGTCTGCAAAGGACACGTTTTTAATTTTCCATTCAAATTCTTTCCAATAATCAGCTATTTACTATACAGACAATTTCTTTGCTACAATAATAAAGATCCATGAGGAGTGATTTTTATGTTATATCCATACGCTGAATTCCCAGGCGAATTATCAATTACGTATTCTCAAATAATTCCCGATCCATCCCAAAAAGACGGTATTAAAATTTATGTACATTTTGAAAAACCAACCGATTATGGCTTCAAGAAAGCCCGCTACACTCTTCCTGACTATAAGGAAGTTTATAATTATAACTTTACTTATTCAGAAACAAAGAACAACATAGAAATCCTTAAAAGAAATGCACCATTAATTATGGAATGTGCTAAAGAAGAAAAGCAGTAAACCCATTCTCTTTACACAAAAGCGAGTCCCAAAAAAGACTCGTTTTTTTATCTATTCAAATTGTTTCCAATAATCAGCTAAATACTGTGTAGTCAAACTGTCAGGATTCTTAACCAATTCTCGCGGCATCCCTTCAGCCACGATTCTACCACCAGCTTTACCGCCGCGTGGTCCAAGATCCAAAATATAATCACTGTTTACAATCAAATTCAAATCATGTGTGATCGTGATAATGGTTGCACCTTGATCAAGCAATTTTTGCATCACGGTTACCAAAACCTTCACATCTAAGGGATGCAAACCGATCGTTGGTTCATCGAAGACAAATAAAGTATCATCTTGCTTATGACTCAAGTGAGTTACTAGCTTCAACCTCTGGGCTTCACCACCAGATAAGGTTGGTGTACTTTCACCTAAATGCAGGTAATCCAACCCTACTTCTTTGAGTAACTTTAATTCACGTTCGATCTTTGGTACCTTTTTAAACACAGGCAAGGCTTCATTAATATCCAAATTAAGCATATCAACAATCGACATCTCATGCCACTTAACTTGCTGAATTCTCGGATTGTAACGTTCACCATGACAAGTTGGACATGTCTGCTGCATATCTGGTAAAAATTGAATATCTAATGTAACAATTCCAGTTCCACCACAAGTAGGACATGCACCTTCTTTATTGTTATAGGAGAAGTAACTTGGCGTGTAATGCTTTTCTTTTGCTAACGGCTGACGAGCAAAAAGCTTACGCAAATTATCCATGATTGAAGTATAAGTAGCAACCGTTGAACGGGTACTCTTGCCAATCGGTGTCGCATCAACACTAACTACATTATGGACAGGTGAAACGAATTTCTTAATTTGTTTCGGTAACTTTTCACCCTTAGCTTGTGCCTCAATAGCCGGAACTAAAGAATCTAAAATCAAACTGGTCTTACCCGCTCCAGAAAAGCCAGTTACTGCAGTAATTTGATTAATCGGAATTCCTGTTTTAATATCATGCAAGTTGAAATAATGCTCCACTTCAAATTTGATTTGATCAGGGTTAATCTTATCAGTCGTTTTTCTTGCCATTAAATCAGCTGTTCCATTTAAGTATGGAGCAATCAAAGACTTTTTATTGTTTTCAAGTTCTTGCGGTGTCCCTTGAGCTAAAATTTGCCCACCCTGGTCACCAGATCCTGGTCCGATTTCGATAATCTCATCGGCTGCCTTAATAATGTCGACATTGTGATCAACTACGACCAATGAATTGCCTTGTGCAACAAGTTTACGTAAAACTTTAATCAAACCATCGACATTAGCCGGATGAAGACCGATAGAAGGTTCGTCTAATACATAAAGAACACCGGTGGTTTCTGTTCTCAGAGTCCGAGCCAATTGGATTCTCTGTAACTCACCAGTTGAAAGCGTATTTCCGGCACGTGCCATGGCTAAGTAGTCCAACCCTAAATCAAGTAGCGGCTGCAAATTATTGATGAATTCTTTAATCAATGAAGAAGCCATCTGATGCATTTCTTCTGGTAACTTAGCTAAAACT
This sequence comes from Lactobacillus sp. UMNPBX4, assembly GCF_002554115.1. Taxonomy (NCBI): domain Bacteria; kingdom Bacillati; phylum Bacillota; class Bacilli; order Lactobacillales; family Lactobacillaceae; genus Lactobacillus; species Lactobacillus sp. UMNPBX4. The sequence continues at coordinate 1,589 of NZ_PCZF01000071.1, read as the reverse complement.
TCCTTACTCCAAGCTGGCAAGTCACCCAATTGCATATGTTCGACTTCATCAATATTTTTACCATTAACCAACTGCTTAAGTAGCTCAGGACGAAGTCTAGTACCATGACAGACTGGACAAGTTGAATAAGTAAAGAATTCCGCAATTCTTTTTTGTGCTCGTTCACTCTTGCTACTCTTTGCTGAACGCAGGACTGCCTGGTGCGCATTTTCATAAAGAGCATTGAAGTCGTGAAAAACTCGACCAGTACCGGATAAGAAGTCCATCTTATATTTCTTTTCTGGACCGTTCAAGACAAAGTCTTTTTCTTTTTTAGTTAAATCCTTAAATGGAACATTAATGCGCACTCCTGCATGCTGGGCAACGCTTGGCATAAAATTACGTCCTGGCAATGACCACGAAGCAACCGCGCCGTCTTCGATGGACAGATTTTCATCAGCAATCAACTTATTTTCATCAAGTTGACGCACCTTCCCTGTACCGCCGCATTCAGTACATGCTCCATCTGAATTGAAGGCGAACTCTTCTGCACTTGGAACATAAAACTTAACACCACAGGTTTGGCAGGTAATCCGTCCCATTTCTTCGCCAGGCTTGGACATTGCTTCGGCAATTGCTAGACTCGGTGCGACTCTATGACCGTTGGGACAAACAGGCGAACCAAGCCGTGAAAAAATCAAACGCAAAACATTAAAGGTCTCAGTTGTTGTACCAACGGTTGCTCTTTCATTTGGAACGCTGGGGCGCTGACGTAAAGCCAGCGCTGAAGGGATATGCTTAACTGAAGTTACATCAGCCTGCGCACCTTGCTTGATTCTTCGCCGCATATATGTAGAAAGCGCATCAAGATAACGACGCGATCCTTCTTCATAAAGAATTCCCATGGCTAGGGATGACTTTCCAGAACCAGATAAGCCTGAAATAGCGACGAATTTATGGAGTGGAATATTGACATCAATATTCTTTAAGTTGTGAACTTTTGCTCCTCTAACTTCAATTTGACTTGGTAATGCCATATTGTTCCTTTCTATTTAATAATGTTTTTTAAAAATTAAAATGCTTCTGAAAAACCGGTTTTTGCCTTAAATCGTAAACTGAACCATCAATCGGCGTAATCGCAAAGGGACGCAATGTACTTCTACTTGATCTTGAATCAGCCGAAGCAATCTCGACCATTTCAGGATGTGCTTGATAGATTTGATCCATGTATGAATCATTAACTTCCTCTACTTTACCATTGACAGTTACAGCTACTGAATTCATTGTTTCTGTTCCTTTTAAGCCAGTAATTGAAATAAAGGGATGCTTTTTTAATCTATTATAGAATGCACCATTTACAATAGTCGAAAAGATTAAACGATTTTGTTTATCAACTAATTCAATATCAGCCGCATTACTGCGAGGATGCCCAAATCCCTGCATGAACATCTAGCCGAAGAAGCAGATGAAGAAAATGTATCTCTTAACTCATATATTGTTAGTAAACTTGCTCAAAGTTAATACAATCAAAAAATAAAGGTCGATAAAATTCATCATGAACTGAGACCTAAAAATTAGACAGTTTAAATACAGGATTAATAGAGGCTTGA
>NZ_PCZF01000070.1:0-5562 GCF_002554115.1 Lactobacillus sp. UMNPBX4 | reverse complement strand
TAGGAAATCATCGTTCTTTTTTCCTGTCTGAGAATTAGTTTTTTCCCAGACACTTTGGGTTTAGCAAGTAGCTATAAGGCAGCTACTTAGGTTCAGTCGATTTTCACCGCCAAGTTAAAATCGACTGAACATTGTTCTTAATTTGTAGGTTAATTATACCGCAAACTAGTCCCCAAGGACAAGTTAAGGATAGTTAAAAACAAATTAAAGTCAATGGACTAAGTAGCTAACCAGAGCTATTTAGTCCATTTTTTGTTGTTAGAACTTAAAAAAGTTGCCGACTGGGCAACTCACAAACAGACACATGCTGGTAAATTACAAAGCATTCATTTAGCCGTGAGGCTTTGTAATTCAGTTAGATCATATCAGATTTGTATTGTAATGCAAGTCGAATGTTTTAGCAACTCTCTTTTGAGACAGCGTGTGTCAGTCAAGAAAGGGAGTTTTTATAATGGATCAAACAAATTTTAAGTTTTATCAAGCTGACAACGTTTATGGGGCCTTGTTCTTTCAGTTTCCCAAAGTATTGATGTATGGCGAACAATATCGGTATTTAAGTAGTGAAGCCAAGTTGGCTTATATGGTACTGAAAGATCGGCTCGAGTATTCCTTACGCAATCACTGGATTGATGAGGAAGGTCACGTCTATTTTATTTTCACCAATCAAGAATTAATGGACTTGTTCAACTGTTCAAAGGGAAAATTAGCCAACGTCAAGAAAGAACTAGAAAAAGCTGGCTTACTTTATCAAAAAGCCATGCATTTTAATCCCAAAACAGGGAAAAATGAACCCAACCGACTTTACCTGGCCGAACTAGATATGCGATCAACGGACGTCTATTTACGCGGTGAATATGGCCAAAAAGAGCCGCAAACCCTTGCTACGAGCGAAAGTCTAAAAAATAGACCTTCGCGGGAGACCGTTGAAACCCTTGCTACGAGCGAAAGTCTAAAAATTAGACCTTCGCGAAAGTCCGTTGATGACACCCCGCAAACCCTTGCTACGAGCGAAAGTCTAAAAAATAGACACGATCTATATAAAGACTTTAAAAACATAGATACTAATAGATACAATATAGATACTCAAAAGTGGACTTTTCCACAGCCCAATTCTCACCAGCAGAACTAGAAAAGCAAAACCAGGATTTGGTGCACCATGCTAATGACTTCTTAACTGATGAAGACAGTGGCTTACCAGTTTTCTTAGAACCCGAAGCTGTTCAACTACTTAGCTTTTGGTGCCGTACCCCACAACAAATGCGGCGCTTCATTGGCATTATCTTAAATGCTAAGTACCGAGTTGAGAAAGATCACAAAGATATTGGTGTCATAATCCCACTTGATGATGAGGAACTGAAACTTTTAATGACTAAAGCCTTGAGACGCTACTTTAACGCCCTAAGAAGCAATGAGAAGCACATCAAGAATGTTGAGAACTACTTGTACGGCACCATGCAAAACCTATTTGGCGTTTGGTGGAATAAACAAGCGGCTAGAGAATATGCGGCCAAACACCCCGAAGAACAGAACACTGACAATGAGCTTTATTGGAATTAAACGCCGTATAAGCTCATTTAAGCCGTTTTAAGTATTACATGCATAATTATATTAAAATAGCTTTAAAATCGCTTAGAAGCAAAAATAGACACCTTGAGTGGCTGAATTGGCGCTTGGTGGAATAAACAAGCGGCTAGAGAATATGCGGCCAAAATTTTGCCAATGAGATTAGCAGTTTAACCTCAGCCAAGGTAATCGTCGTTAAATGAAATGAGTTACACCAATTTTCGGTTATCCCCCAACGGTGGCTCATTGAACGTTCATTTAGTTGGTTGGGAAATTATCATCGTTTATGGCGTAACTGTGAGCGTAAGCTCAACACTAGTCTCATGATGGTTTCGTTAGCTTTTATCAGGTTACTTCTCAAAAGATACTAAACAGTTTCTAAGATTTTTTGATGGTATCTTTAGATTGGGCCATGAAGTCCGTCCTAACTTATTGGTTTTGTCACTTATAAGTTTAAGGCTTCATGGCCTTTTTGGTCTAGTTATTTAGGTGTTGCACTTACATTGTAAATCCGGCGTCACAAAAAAATTGACTGACGAGTCAATAATTCGTTGACTCGTCAGTCAATCGCGACTATACTGAAAAGGTCGATCAGATACCGACATATTAAAACGTGTTTCAAGTTTGACCTTAAGGAGGATGACAAAAATGACAACAGCTATTATCGAACTTGACCATCTTCAAAAAAACTTTGGCAAGTTTGCCGCATTAAAAGATGTCAGTTTCACGTTGGCACCCGGTCAGGTTCTGGGTTTTCTAGGACCTAGTGGGGCCGGCAAATCCACGACCATTCGAGTTATTTTAGGCTTATTAAAAAAGAGTGGCGGCTCAGTGACCGTCTTCGGCAAAGATGCCTGGCGGGATGATGCGGCGATTCATCCACGCATCGCCTATATTCCTGGGGACGTTTATTTATGGCCAAATCTTTCTGGCGGCGAAATTATCGACCTATTGCTACGTTTAAATGGCCGCCAGCATAATCAAAAGACCGATGAACTAATCAAGGCCTTTGAATTTGATCCGAAGAAAAAAGCTCGTACCTATTCAAAAGGCAATCGTCAAAAAGTAGCGTTAATTGCTGCGTTGTCGCAAGATGCCGATTTGTATATTTTTGATGAACCCACTTCTGGGCTTGATCCATTAAATGAACAGACTTTCCAGCAAGAAGTTTTAAAACTGAAAAGAGCCGGTAAAAGTGTGCTGCTATCAAGCCACATTTTGTCCGAAGTCGAGCGAATGTGTGATTCAATTGTTATCATCCGTGATGGTAGTGTGATTGAGAGCAGCAATCTTGATCAATTACGGCATCTATCGCGGATCAAAATTGAAGTCACCACCGCTACCCCAATGACTGCTTTGGCAAAGCAAGCTGGCGTTCACGACCTCACTTATCGCGATTCCGAGCACACCAAGGCGGTTTTCACCGCTGATCGAGACGCGCTTGGCACCATCATGACCACACTGGCCGCCAACACCGTGGTCGACATGCAATCAACGCCGCCAACGCTGGAAGATTTATTCCTGCGTTATTATGGAAAGCAAGGTGAGACTCATGCGGCACAGTAATCGGAACGCAGGTTATCTGCTTCGGGCAAACCTCAAACAAAATCTAAAATTTTCACTCATCTGGCTTGTCATTTTGATCATGATGATTGCCAGTGGTGCTGGCAAATTGGAAGCAGACTTTGCAGGCGGGGCCTCGGGCTCTAAAGAGATTGTCAAAATGCTGCAAGCGCCGGGCATGGCGGCAATGTTTGGCGCGATGCCAAAGGTGGACACGTATAACACAGCGATTGTGTTTGCTGGTGTGATGGTCGTCTTCATGATTATTTTGCAGGCCTTATGGGTTATGCCGCTGATGATTCGCAACACCCGCGGTCAAGAAGAAAGTGGCTTGCTCGAAATGGTTCGCGCTCGCAATGTTGGGCGAACGGCTGCCATCACCGCCGCTTCGCTTGAGCTTCTCATCGACAGTGCCATAATGGGTATCCTCTATTTTGTCTCGTTGGCCGCTGTCAACATGGGTGGTACTGACTTGTACGGTGACTTCCTGTTTTCACTGGGGATGGTGATCGCCAACTTGCTATTCGGAGCCATTGCGTTGCTATTCGCGCAACTAACCAATAACACACGTACAGCCAATATGTTGAGCTACATGGTGCTGACTGCCGCTTATTTGGTTCGGCTGGTCACCGATATCCAGCATCAAAATCTGACGTGGTTATCACCAATTGGTTGGTTCGAAAAAGCAAACTTCTATACTGATAACAACGTCTGGGCTTTAGGTTTGGCCTTACTGGTCAGCATTCTGCTTGCGGCCAGCGTCACCATGATTGCCCGCAACCGCGATCTGGGCGCCGGGATTATTGCTGAACGCACCGGCCGAGCCAAAGCTGCCGGCTGGCTTCGCTCGATCCCTGCCTTACTGTGGCGAACTGAGCGCGGATTATTTGCTGGGTGGTTAATCGGCGCCGTGGTGTTTGGCGGCGTCATGGGTAGTGTGCTCGGCAGCGTTGGCGACATTCTTAAAACGAATCCGCTTTATCGTAAAATACTAGATGTTGGCCAAATCAACGCTGCCAATCAGACCATGGTCCTGTCATTCTTAGGCATGTATCTCGGCATTTTCGTCGCATTAGCCGTGACTGCTGGCGTCCAAGTGGCATTCCGACTCAAACGCGATGACAACCTTGGTTACTTGAGCGTCATTCATGCCGAAAAGCCAACGCGAACCACGATCAGTGTCAGCTACTATTGCTTTGGTCTGCTGGCAGGCGTGTTCGTCCTTTCTGCTGGGCTGCTGGCCTTGTTCTTCACTGGGAACACTGTTCTCAGTCACCCGTTGCCGCTCAAGTACCTCGGTCGCCTATTCGTGGCTAGCGTTCCGGCTGTGATATCGTTTATCGCCCTTGGCATCGCACTAGTCGGTCTGTGGCCACGCTTAAGCAGTCTATTCTGGCTGTATATGGGAGCCGGTCTGATCGTTCAAATTTTCCGGGGATTGTTTGATTTGCCAAAACACGCAGGCAACTTCACACCTTTTGGCTGGATTGCCAATGTACCGGTTGAAAACGTTGATCAAACATGGCTAATCGTGATGGTTGTTAGCGCTATAGTATTATTTATTCTTGGCATTGCTGGTTATCGCCGTCAGGATTTGAGCCTATGAAAAATGTTGTGACAGATCCTGAAAAGGTCACCCGAATCCTCAAAACAGCGACGGAAATTTTCGGCCAGCAAGGCTTCATCAAGAGCAAAACCGATCAGATTGTCAACCAAGCACAAGTATCTAAGGGCTTGCTCTTCCATTATTTTGGCAATAAACAAGCGCTGTATCTTGACACTTTCAAATATGCCTATCATCGAATTTATGATCACATGGACCCTAAAAAGTGGCAGAATGCCCCTGGCTTGGCTGCCATGATGACCACTGCAGTTAAGTATGAGTTGAAACTACAATTCAAATTCCCAGCTGAATACCGCTTGATAATGCAAGCCTATGCTGATTTACCGCATTTTCCCGAACCGTTGCGACAACAAGTGCAGCAAGAAACAACTGCCATATCCGCTGAAATCGATCGCATTTTTCGCGAGAAAATTGAACAGCTGCCTCGTCGTGAGGGCCTGTCAGTCGATGACGTTTTCGGTGTCGTTTCTGCCTTAATCGCCCAACAAACGGCGGTCACCACCAGACTCATTGCCAGTGGCCATTATCGCAAGTTTGAAGATCTGCAGTCCGTGGTTGAGACGATGGCACGCCAGTTATTGATTATCGAACACGGCTTTTTACCAGATGAAAGTTGACGTCAGCTGATAGATCAAAAAAGGTCATTGTGTCTGGGAAAAAACTAACCCTTAGATACTGAAAGACGATCAATCCAACTCTTAATTTGAGTTGCTTGACCGTCTTTTTCTGTCTATTTTTATTTTTGAACAAAGAAAATGGCGGATTGTAAAATCAAATTGAACACTTCGTTCAAATATTAAAAAAAGTCCATT
>NZ_PCZF01000006.1:0-60563 GCF_002554115.1 Lactobacillus sp. UMNPBX4 | reverse complement strand
TTCAATATACAGAATTTAATTTTCAAAAGTGTTCAATTTGAAATTGCAATTTTCGGTTGTAATTCTTTACTTGCATTAGGCAACAATTGATCAATCATTTGATTCATTGTTACCATTTCATTTAAATCAATATTTTGTTGTTCTAATAATGTTTGCTCTACTATTCCTGGCATTTCCAATCCTATATTCTTTTAATTTTTTCACAACAAAAAGGGCCATTACGGCCTATTTTGCAATAATACATCAATTTTCTCATTAATAAACTTAATGCACTTTCCATTTTACAACATTAACGCTATTTACGAAAAGGGCTACAAGCATATTCTCTATTTTTTAACCAAAACAAGCAGCATCCCATCGATACTGCTTTATTTTATGCGCAGTTGCACTAGACTTTGACTCTATTTCTATTTTACGTGCTAACCAGCCTTTTTTCTAGTTTTATTTTCTTAACTAATCCATTAGGTTTTACATATAAATTCTTAATATTATTTCGCTATTATAAGATCAATTAAGATGAAAGGAATGAGAACCTTGATTAAACTACTCTTAATTGGTGGATTATTTTTAACACTTGGTTTAATGGCCATCAGCTCAGTATTAATTAATAAACCAGCAGTAGCAAAGGTAAAACATCGCCACTAAAAACCAGAATAATATATGTTAATAAATCTTTTTCCCCTCTAACTAGAAAGACCAGGTTATGTACTCCACATAGCCTGGTCTTCTTTTCGTCTTATTCTTTATGGTTGGTAGAAAATTGCACCTTGGTCAACAATTACATCTGGTTGCAACTTACGTAAACTCTTACTTTCAACACAATATTTTGTATTATTCAAATACTCTTTGAAGTTCTTAGTTTCCAAGTGCTGCTTGTAAGCTTCATTATTACGATAAACTTCAATAGCTAACCATTCATTTGGTTGATTGGCAACAGTTCCTGCAATCATTGCCAAAATATCTTTTTCTTCTTCGACTGCCGTTTTCATTTCTTTCATTACAGCATGAGCAAACTCATCGCCCTTACCTAAAGAAACACCAATTTCAGTCAGATAAATAACATAATCATTTGATCCGGTAACTGCTAGTTTTTCTGCCTTTGTAGAAATAAATTCCGGAAACAATTCTACCTTTACTCGACTAGTTAAAATATCTTTAGCAACGTCAGTAAAATCCTTAAATTGCTTTGAATTAGCATGAGTATCATAACTTGCTTCGTCTTGATAGCATTCTACTACAAAATTAGTAGTTTCTTCGTCATGACTTGTCTGCATAAACAATGTGCCTGGTTCGTTTTCTTGAGAAGTAAGCATATTATGTTGCCCTGCCTTAACGAACTTTGCATGATCCCCTTTATTAGTTTCTAGTTTATATAAACGCAAAATTGGTGTTTGTTTTAATTTCATAACTTCTCCTCCAAGAATTAATTTTGTCACTATTATACTAAATTTTACCGCGTCTATTAGTAAAAAACATCCCTTAGTTAAGGGATGTCACAAAACTATAACGTGTAATTAACTTTCTTAAACTTGTAGTCCTTCATTTTTTTAGCTAATTTCTTGCTTCTGAAGTAGTTACCACCATCATATCTACTAGAATAAACCAGCACGTTATGCTTTTTACCATTAATGGTTTGTGGTACCACTCGATAAAGACTCCAATTTTCAAAAGTAATCCACGGATCAATCTCATAGAATGTATCATTCTTCATTTTGGTAGTTTTACCAGACATCCAGTTTTGCGTTACCTTATCAAAGTTCTTCTGGTTAGCAATTCTACCATTGAAGTAATCACTAATTGTCGAAGCCTCCTGGGTAAATATTGGTTTGCCATTAACAGTATGTTCAGTAAAGGTGATCTTTGTGCCATTATGTGCATTACGATCATAAGAGTACCAAGTACCCTGCATCTTTTTTGGAATAGTAACCTGTACACCATTACCATAAGTTGAAGCATCAACAGTCTCAACTTGACTAGCCAAACCAGTTAATCCTAAAACAAGTACCATTGATGTTAAAGGTAACAAAGTTCTTTTTAGCATAAAAATCATCTCCAGAATGTAAAATATATGAATCCGCTTTCATAATATATTTTACAGTATCTTATAGTACTTAGACAAGATATTTTTAACTTTACAGATTAATATTCTTGCTGCAATAGCTTTATAAACTCACTACTTAACGCTGAATTTGACTTATAAAAAGCCATTATCTTTTGCTTTATTAACTGACCATGATCAAGCAAGAAAAGTGGCTGCAAATCTGCAGTATTAATTAACCTAACCGTATTCTCATTTAAAATAAAATAGCCAGACCCAGAGGCGACCAACAGTGCTGCTTCTTCAACCGAGTTAGAAGCGATGAATTGACTGCCAATTTGATACAAATCTTTAAATAAATGTAGCTCACTAACCTCTTCTTCAGGTTTAGCCACAATAAAACAAGTCATATCATTGAGCTCGTCTTTTTCAATCATTTGAATGCCATTAGGATACATTCCCTTGGGCAAAATTGCCATTACACCAGCTTGAGTCAATTCTGTTTCATCAAAGTTAAGATTCTCGTCACGCAAATCATTGATTGCTATGTCTGCTTCATCTTCATTCAATTTTGCAAAAGCACCATCATGACTAGTCGCAAGTAGTTTTACATCTACATTAGGATGTTTTAACACAAAATGCTGCACTGCCTGATCTAATTCCTTACGACCTAATTGGTCAAAATATGCAATCTTTAATTCCGTCATTTTATTTTTCATCCAGCGGTGCGTGTCCTTCTTCTGCTACTCTTCTTTTATCCTTAGTATCTTCATGCTTATTAAGTGCCATCAAGGCAAAAAAGATCAAATTCAAACCACTAACTACAATGCCAAATAATTTTATTAAATTGAGTTTCTTTTCTTTGCTCATTTTTTAACCTCACAACTAAAAATAATCATAAAATGATACATCGCCTTTAACGAAATCTAATTTTTGGATGCGGTAATCTGTAATTAATCCTAGTTTAACAGCAGCATTCATGGTTAGTCTACCTAATAGTACCTGGGTCCACGCGGTAATTGATCCCGAAAAATCAACCAATGCATCTTCCTTACGTTCTACCGCTACCTTACGTCCATGATTACTTAATTGCCAAACTCCAATATTCCAAGGACACTGTTCATCGCTATTGACTTCCAGATTAAAATCACCTTCTTGCATTGGCCGCATACAAGCCAAAACTTTTTCAAAATCAATAATTCGACTCATCATATAAGGACGCAAATCAACTTGGAGTTCGTTTTGTTCAGGAAAAAGTTCAGCTCGTAACGATTTCTCTGGTACGCTCATTTTAAATTGCTTAACACTGCCCGCGTGCGAACCCATAAAACCAAACATACTCAGTAATCCCTGCGGCGTAATTGCGTACATTTCATCAGCTAAAAAAGTATTGTCTCTAATGCGATAAATCAAGTAACTAATTGGCCGCTCATCCGCGTCAAAATAAACGGCTACATTGCGGTGATGATAATAAGAATCAAGTCTATTCCACCACCATGCCTCACGTATAACCGTGTTACGTTCATCATCAGTATGCAGTTGACGTTCATAAAGTTGAATCACACCATTTTGAACAGCTAAATTGTCCCACTTGCCACGCACTATATGACCAGAACGTGGTAATTTAAAACTACGCAATGCGCTTCCATCAAAGCGATATTCTTTTTGATAAATACTATTGCTAAACCCGTACTGGCGATAAAAGCTCTCCGAAAATGGTGCCAGGTTAGCAAACGGAATATCTTGCCTATGTAAGTCATGCAAAATTTCTTTCATTAATTGGGAAATATGACCTTGGCCACGATACTCAGGATATGAAGCTACATAACCTATTCCAGCCATCGGTAAATGATGCCCAAAAACATCACTTTTAAATCGATTAACCATAATATAGCTAGCTAATTTTTCCTTATCAAAATAGCCATAACCTGTACTATGATCATAACGACTCATAAAATTTTCGTCTTTAGTCAAATCATTATTTTTCAAAAATGCATATTGAATTAATGCCGTAATTTGCTTTAAATTATTCTTATTTTTCTTTAATTTCATGCTTATTCCTATACGTACATCTATAAATTTATTCATTACTATTTTAGTTCATTTTTTTAATTTTTAACTAGATTTTTCATAAAAATAAACCGGAATCATAAAATCCCGGTTTATTTTACGCAACGTATTCTTGATAAAGCTGAGAGATAAATGCCTGCATCTGTTCCACTGAATGTCTCCGGCTGCGAGCACATTCTTTAGCAGGGCGATCACATAAAAAGCACTTACGTGGCTGCCTGCCCAAATCTCTGCGTGAAATTGCAGCTTGTTTATTTTTTACCAACACGTCTGCATCAAAGAGACGTCCCAATGATGTCTGATCTTCAAAATCAATTGTTGAGCGCTTTACTTTTTCAATTGACAAAGATAATACATAGAAGTTTTCACAGCCACTATCATCATTAAGCTGTGTCACCAATTTAAAATGATAACCTAGGTTAGTCCAAGCATTTTCCAGCTCATTGATACCAAACATAAACATTTTAGTTAAATAGCGATTATTCTTGATTGGTCCTGGGATATTCATCTTAATGTCGACTAGAGTTTGATTAGGATACTTATTAAAAATCTTATGTTGTACAGCTACTCGCCTATCTTTAGCTGCTAAAACTTGGGCAATATCCTGCTTTTTTCCTTCATTAAAAATATTCATTTTTATCACCCAGTTAATTATAAACGATTGTGCCGACTCCGTCTGCTAGTTTGTTGGCATTGCTCAAAGAGGTGATAATTGCTAAATTACCTGTTTTTTCTACAAATTCAATTGCAGCTTCTATCTTAGGCTTCATACTCCCAGCTGCGAAATAACCTTCTGCTAGGTATTGTTTGAGCTGTTCAACTTTTATTTTACCAATTGCTTGTTGATTTTCTTTGCCATAATTCAAAAATGCATGATCCACCGTTGTTAGAATTACTAATTCATCAGCGTTGATATCTTCTGCCATTTTAGCAGCGGAAAAATCTTTATCAATTACGCCGGCAACACCTCTGAGATGCCCATCTTTCACAATAACAGGGATGCCACCACCGCCACAGGCAATCGGAATAAATAAATTTCCTAAAGTAGCCGCCATCACTGCTTTAATTGAATGCAATCGATTTTCAGCTTCTGTAAATTGCCAAGCATACTTTGAATTAAAGACCTCATCAGTTACTTCCATCTCATTTAAGCCATATTTTTCATAGATTTCTTCTCCCACCTGAGTTGTTCGATCATGAAAAGCTGGCAAACAATGCATAAAGATCAATTGGTCATCTGGTGTACCAGTCATTTGCATCATTTTCATTGTGACCGTATATGGCTTTAATAATTTAATTCGTTCAGACCAATCATTTTCACCCATCGAAACCCAAACATCGGTATAAACAACATTGGCTCCTTTAACGCCCTGAGCAATATCATCTGTGATCAAATTTTTTGAACCTGAATCTTGGGCAAAATTTTGAGCAATTTTTTGTACATCAGGATGTGTAAACAAAGGCTTGGGTGTAACAATATGTACATTAACACCTAACATTGAGCCACAAACTAAAAGACTGTCGGCAACATTATCGCGGCCATCACCCATTTCCAAACAGGAACGCCAGAATATTTAGCCAGCTATTCTACATCTTCTTGAGCAAAACCGCGATATTCAATTCCATCATACATTGAGCCTAGGACTTTAGCCGTATCCTTGACGCTTTCTTTTTTACCTAAGTGGATCTCGCTTGCGCCTAGATATTCTGGATGAGCGCCTAAATCATTACAAGCTACTACAAAAGCAGATCGCGTTCTAGTTGATGCTTTTTCAAAAAGTAGTGCAATATTTTTACCTTTCAGATATTCATGCGGGATATGCTCTTTTTTAAGTTCTTTTAAATGTAATGCAAAATCAATTAAATATGAAATTTCAGCTGGAGTATAGTCTTTACAATCGAGAAAACTTCTACCTTGAAAAACGTTTTATAAATATTTCATTTTTCTGCCTCTTACAAATCTTCACGAACAAGTGGACATGACATGCATCTTGATCCTCCGCGACCACGAGAAAGCTCACTTGAATGAATCTTATGAACTAAAATGCCATGTTTTCTTAACAAATCATTTGATACATAATTACGATCATAAGTAACGACTTCACCTGGTGCAATAGCCAAGGTATTTGAGCCGTCATTCCATTGTTCACAAGCAGCCGCAATCGAATCACCATTGCCAGTCGGAATTAAGTCAATCTCTGATACGTGTAAGTATTTCTTTAAAACTTTAACCAAATCATTTTCTGGCGTAATTTTAACCTCACCATGATCGTCTTGCTCTAAAACATAAATATCAATTTTCCCTGCTTTATCTAAAATAAAAGGATGAACGGTGAATTGATCATAATTAATCATTGTAAAGACCGTGTCTAAGTGCATCATAGCATGATTGTGCGGTATTTTGATTGCTAAAATTATGTCATAACTAGAATGACCAAAAAGACTATGAGCAAGATCGGTAATGGCAGCTGCTGAAGTTCTTTGAGAAATACCAATCGCTAAAACATGATTGTTCAAAACTAATTCATCGCCGCCCTCTAAGCGTCCATGAGTATAACGATCTCGCCAGACAGGAATATTGGCATCTTTAAATTTGGGATGATGCTTCAATATAGCTTCCATAAATAAAGATTCACGTCTTCTAGCTCTAAATGTCATCCTATTAATAGTCATGCCATTAGCAATTGCCGCTTGTTGATCACGGGTAAAATATACATTTGGCATCGGATCTAAGTAAAATGGATAATCTGGATCTTCAGCTAGATCGGCTAATGAAGGTGTTATATTTTGTATTTCATTTTTTCTAATTCCAGCAATTATCTGTTTAACCATGTCATTTACTGGCAAGGCCATTAAATAATCCATTAACAGTTGATGTAATGGATCTTCTTTTTTGATGTTAGATTCTTCTAATAATTGATCTACAAATTTCGTGCGGACATCTTTATTAGTCAAAGATTGTGCTAATAAATCTTCTAAATAAGCGACATGAACTCCCTGTTTTTCCAAAGTATGGGCAAAATAATCATGTTCTTTTTGTGCAATTTTCAAATACGGAATATCATCAATTAACATCCGATTTAAAATATCCGGTGAAAGATTTTCTAATTCTTTTCCTGGCCGATGTAACATAACTGTTTTCAATTTGCCAATTTCGGAATAAACATGAATTAAGTCAGTCATTATACCGTCTCATTGTATCCGCTTACAATAATTATGGATCAATTAGTTACAAGTTACAATCTTAAAGGCTTAAAGCATCAATTATTCTTTTCATTAATGGCGTAACCTTTTGATCTTTACGCCATGCTAATTGTAAATGTGTTATCCAGTTACTATGCTTAATCGGAATAAGATCACCAGGAGCATATGTAGAGGCAATGGATTCCGGAACAAGAGCCACTCCCATTTTTCGTTTAGCCCAGGTGATCGCTGTTCTGGAATCATCACATTTAACAGCATAAAACGGTTTAATTCCATGATGAGCAAAAGTTTGATTAAAAATCTCTTCAAATCGCCGGTAGATAATAAGAGGCTGCTCATTTAAATCTTTAATTCTTAATTCCGTTTTATCCTTAAATTTAGGATCAACAGTAACTGCCATCATTCTTTCTGTAGTTAAAGTTTTCGCCTTTAAACCGTTACGATTATAGGGAGTACGAACAATACCTAAATCGATTGTTTTCTTTTCCAATTTATCGATAATACCAAAAGTATTGTCCTCATAAATATCAAAGTTAATTTCAGGATAAAATTCAGTTAAGGCTTGAAAATTCTTCATAGGAATAAGACCAGTTGATGAAGAAGCCATTCCAATTGCAACTGTGCCTAATTCGCCAGAAATGGTCTTGTGGACCTGATTCTTAGCACTTTCAGATAGCGATAAGATTTCACTAGCATAGCTCTGTAAAATTTGTCCCGCATCCGTTAATTCGATACCATGAGCAGTCCGCTTGAATAATTGTGCTCCCAATTCTTTTTCCAATTGCTTTAATTGATAACTTAACGGTGGTTGCGCAATATAAAGTCTTTTAGCCGCAGACGTGATTTGTTTTTCTTCGGCTACTACTAAAAAGTAACGTAATTGTTTAATATTCATTGATCTATCCTTTTTATTTTGGTTACAGGTCTTATTAAAATTTTTTATATCTTATATTTTAATTTAGTATTTTCATCTCCACAACATATGTGCTACTTTATTAAGGTAGATTTGGAGGGAATAAAATGTCTGAAAAATTTCACGGCTTAACTCAAGCCGAAGCAGAAAAACGACTTAAAGAAGATGGTCTAAACGAAGTTCCTGAACCTGAATACAACTTCTTTAAGGAATTTTTATCAAAATTATGGAATCTCTCTGCTTGGATTCTTGAAGGTGCATTAATCCTTGAATGTATCCTCGGCAAGTGGATTCAATCATTATTTGTTTTATTCATGCTTCTTTTTGCAGCTTTTAACGGTGCATCAAAGAAGAAGCAATCACGACGGGTATTAAATACCATCTCACACGAATTAACGCCTAAAGTTGCTGTAGAGCGTGATGGTAAGTGGATTAAAATTGACTCTAAGCAATTGGTTAAAGGCGATTTAATTTCACTTCAACGTGGGGATGTTTTAGCTGCTGACGTAAAAATAGTTAGTGGCAACATTGCCTGTGACGAAAGTTCAATTACTGGTGAATCTAAAGCTGTTAAAAAGAATATCGATGATACAGCTTATGCTGGTACCACTGTAGTTGAGGGCGACGGCTTAGCAATCGTTACTGCAACTGGTAAGGATTCTAGAAGTGGTAAAACCATTAATTTGATTAACAACTCAGCTGCACCTGGTCACTTGCAACAACTTTTAACAAAGATTATCTACTACCTTTGCTTACTCGATGGTGTACTTACCTTAGTTATCATCATTGCTTCATTCTTTAAGGGCGGCAATTTCGATACCTTTATTAATATGTTGCCATTCTTGGCTATGATGTTTATTGCTTCAATTCCTGTTGCCATGCCATCAACTTTTGCATTATCCAACTCATTTGAAGCAACTCGCTTAAGTAAAGAAGGCGTCTTAACTGCCGATTTAACCGGTATTCAAGATGCGGCTAACTTAAACTTACTTTTACTTGATAAGACCGGTACAATCACTGAAAATAAAACAGCCGTTGCTAGCTGGAGCGATTTAAGTGATTTACCTGATCAAGACGTTTTAGTTTTAGCTGGTAGTGCAACCGACAAACGTAATGCAGGTATTATTGATATTGCTATTGATGAATACTTAAAAGAAAATGGCATCCCTGTCATGGACGCTGATCACTTCACCCCATTTACTTCTGACACCGGTTATTCTATGGCAGAAGTTGATGGTCATAACGTTAAGTTAGGTTCATTTAAGCAACTTTCCTTAATCGATAAAAATGCTAATGAAGTGGTCGAAGGTATTAACTTTAAGGCTGGACGTTCAGTTGCTGTGTTGATCGATGATAAGCTTGCAGGAGTCTTTATCTTACAAGATAAGGTAAGAAAAGATTCCAAGGCTGCTTTGGCAGAACTTAAAAAGCGTGGCGTACGTCCAATTATGTTAACTGGTGATAACCAAAGAACGGCTGCAGCTGTCGCTGAACAAGTTGATTTAACTGGGAATGTTATCTCTATTCATGACTTCGATGAAAGCACTGATGTTGGTGAATTAGCTGGTATCGCCGATGTTTTGCCTGAAGACAAACTTAAAATGGTTAAATTCTTCCAAGAAAAAGGCTACATCGTTGGTATGACTGGTGATGGTGTTAACGATTCTCCTGCTTTAAAGCAAGCTGAAGTTGGTATTGCTGTTTCTAACGCTGCCGATGTTGCTAAACGTTCAAGTAAGATGGTACTTCTGGATGACGGCTTAAGTTCTATTGTTAAGATTCTTGATGCGGGTCACCGTGTATACCAAAGAATGACTACTTGGTCACTTACTAAACTCGCTAGAACTGCCGAATTAACTATGCTTTTAACCTTTGGTTACCTCTTCTTCAACTATATTCCAATGGCATTAAACGCAATGGTTATTTATACAGTTATGAATAATATGGTAACTATGATGATCGGTACTGACCGGACTCATATTACTTACAAGCCTGAAAACTGGAATATGGCAAGATTAGCTAAAATTGCATTTTCACTTGCTGCAGGTTGGACAATTATCGGTTTCGCATTTGTCAGCTACCTAAACTTACATGGCTGGAGTCATAATTCAATTTCTACCATGGTTTATGTTTACTTAGTTCTTAGTGCAATGCTAATTGTATTGATTACTAGAACTCGTAAATACTTCTGGCAAGATTATCCATCTAAATTAGTTGGTATCGTCCAAATTGCTGACGTCGCATTAACATTTATTTTAGCCTTGTGTGGCTTGGCAATGGCTCAAATTAGTTGGCAAAACTTATTAATTACGGTTGTAGTGGCATTGGTTGCTGCAGTCATTATTGATTTGATTTACCAACCTGTAATGAAAAATAGATAATTATAAAATATAAAAAAAGCACTCTGATTACTACATTGTAGTTTCAGAGTGCTTTTTATTTTGACTAATAATTAGAAACTGTAGTCAAGACGTTTAAAGCTTTAACATATTCGCCATCGGCAATTTTAATAAATGGCTTTTCATTAATTTCTTTATGACCTAAGTAATTAACCTTAGCGCCACGCTTCAAAAACTTGCCTGGAATTTTTTCGCCCTTCTCATCATAAATAAAGGAAGGCTTCTTAATTCTATTAACTACCTTTATAGTGGACTTCATATATGGCAAGAATGCTTCTTCTTTAACAAATCTATTCTTACGAATCTTTACATAAGTATCACCATTAATTATCTTTATAGCACGTACTTTGTAAAGTTTTCCCTTTCTCAGATGTCCAACTTTAACACCATGCTTATTATAAACAGTAGCATTTCTAGTTAGATTTAATCTTTTACCTTGTCTAACTGGATTGGTAATGGCTGCGTCAACACTTTGTGTAGTTGCTACGCCCAATCCAATAACTGCCAACATTATACCTGCAGCAGAAATAATTTGCTTTCTCATCATAATCCACCCCCGTAGTGTTTATACCATTTTTCACCTTTATTTTATCAAAAATAATTCAATTAGAAGCATTTTTTACTCAACTGTTTTATAACTATTTCTTTAATTCTGCTAAAATTATCTATAACACTACTTACAAGGGAGTAATTACTTATGATTTTAACTTGGGATATAATTCGTAGAACTATTGAAGTACTATGGATTATTAACATTGCATTCGCTGTTTGGACGGTTTTTAGAAGTCGTCGCAGTGTTGTTGCAACTTGGGCATGGATGCTGGTATTAACTGTTTTGCCAGGTATTGGCTTTATTCTCTATCTCTTCTTTGGACGTCAGCTTTCACATGATGAAATTTTTGCTATTCAAGAAGAACAGAAAAAGGTGCAAAGACATTATTTAGCTGAACAGCGCGATATGCTTAAAGAACATGATCTTTTGCCTGAAAAAGAACGACTTCCACGGGTAAGAATGCTTTCAGAATTAAATCTTAACAATGATGATGCAATTTTAACTTTTGACAATCAAGTTAAGGTTTTTACCTCTGGGCCAGAGCTTTTTGATCAAATGATCCTTGATATTAAAAATGCTAAAAAATCTATTAGTTTGGAATTTTATACTTTTTATTCTGATCAATTGGGCAAGCGAGTTTTAAAGGCTCTAGAAGCGGCTGCAGCTAATGGTGCTAAAGTACGGGTGATTTATGATACTTCTGGATCACGTGGCACTAAGCCTGCTTTTTTTGACCATCTGCGTGAATTAGGTGGTGAGGCTCAACCATTCATTTCTACTTCCAAAAAGCACTGGTTTACTACACCTCGACTTAATTATCATTTGCATAGAAAATTGGTCATTATTGATCACCACATTGGTTATATTGGCGGATTTAATATTGGAGATCAATATGTTAATAAATCACCCAAATTTGGTCATTGGCGCGACACTCACTTGCGCGTAATTGGACAATCATCTGTTTTAATGGAAGTCCGTTTTGCAATGGATTGGAACACTTCAATCAGAAGAACTAATTTACCTAAATTTGAATTAAAAGAACTCAAATCATTTAGAGTTAACCGCAAGGACATTAATGATAGTAAGAATGTAGCAATGCAGATTGTTTCCTCAGGTCCCGACAACCAACACTATGGAATTAGGCGAGGCTACCAGGGAATCATTGCAGGAGCCAAAAAATATATCTATATTCAAACGCCTTATTTAATTCCTGAAGAATCAATTCTTGAAGCTTTAATTATTGCCGCTAATAGTGGAATTGATGTGCGAATTATGATCCCATGTATGCCTGATCACCCATTTGTTTACCGAGCTACGGAATATTATGCTAAATACTTAGTAGCTCACAATGTTAAAGTTTATAAATATAATGATGGCTTTATTCATGCTAAAACGATGGTGAGTGGCTCTAATATTTCTTCAGTTGGTTCTGCCAATCAAGACTTCCGGAGTTATACATTAAACTTCGAAGTAAATTCATTCAATTATAATCCTGCCCTAACTCAAGAATTAAAAGAAATTTTTGAAAAAGACTTAGATAAATGTACTCTTTTAACTAATGAATACTTCGCCAAACAGTCTTCATGGTTAAAATTCAAACAATACTTTTCAAGATTATTATCACCTATTTTTTAAAACGAAAAACCCTTTATCAGTATATCTGATAAGGGATTTTGTTTTCTAAATAATGCAGTTTTATTTCTTTACTTATTTTTTATAAGCTGTATAATGATATTAACTATTAAAAAGTAAGGAGGATAAAACTTGGCTAATAGAGTAAAACTAGGCGTTTTGAATTTAATGCATGATAAGTTAGATACTCAACAAAGATTTGCACATGTTTTACCAGACGCAGACCTGACTTTCTTTTACCCACGTATGCATTATCAAAATCGTCCTGTTCCACCCGAAGTTGCTAAAATTTCTCAACCATTAGATCTTAATCATATCCAAGATTTCGATGGCTTTATTATTACTGGTGCTCCGTTAGATCACCTGGATTTTGAGCAAGTCACCTATATCGAGGAAGTCCGATGTTTGCTTCAGTTATTAGATAAATACAAATTACAGCAATTATATTTTTGCTGGGGCGCAATGGTAGCTTTAGATTACTTTTACGATATTCAAAAAAGAATTTTGGCGGAAAAAATCTTTGGTACTTTTCCTCACTTAATAATCGAACCAAATTCCTTATTAAATGGTCTTAGCCAAGGATTTATTGCTCCACATGCTCGTTACGCTGAAATGGACAAAGCACAGACTATGCAAGATCCACGCTTAACTATTAATTCAGTAGACGACAACGGCCATCTATTTATGGTATCTTCTTTAACAAAACCAGAGCAAAATTTCGTTTTCTCTCACATTGAATATGATCGTGAAGGTTTAAAGAAGGAATATGAAAGAGAAATTGCCGCACATCCAGAGCGACATTACAAAAGGCCTGAAAATTATTCATTATCTGCTCCACTTTTTCAGTGGAAAGATACTCAAAAAATATTCTTTGATAATTGGTTAACCCAGGTCAAAAAAAGCAAATTAGTGTTAGATAAATAAGAGAGGTATACATTATGTCTACAATTTTTAATTCAGTTACAGAACTTATCGGAAACACCCCATTACTTAAGCTAAATCGTGTTGTCCCTGACGATGCGGCAGATGTTTACGTAAAGTTGGAATTTGAAAATCCAGCTGGTTCAATTAAAGATAGAATTGCTTTAGCCATGATTGAAAAAGCAGAACGAGATGGTATTTTAAAGCCAGGCGGTACAATCGTAGAACCAACTTCAGGCAATACTGGTATTGGTTTGGCTATGGTTGCCGCAGCTAAAGGTTATCATATTATCATTGTGATGCCGGAAACTATGAGCATTGAGCGTCGTAAATTGATGAAGAGCTACGGTGCTGAACTCATTTTGACACCAGGTGCAGACGGTATGAAGGGCTCAATTGCCAAGGCTGAAGAACTCGTTAAAGAAAAAGGTTACTTCATGCCAATGCAATTTAATAATGCTGAAAACCCTAATATTCATGAATTAACTACAGGACCGGAAATTATTGCTGCAATGAACGGAATTGGTAAATCAATTGACGCATTTGTAGCTGGTGTTGGTACTGGTGGTACTTTATCAGGAATTGGACATGCTCTTAAACGTGAAAATTCAGCTACTAAGGTATTTGCATTAGAACCAACTGAATCTCCATTATTAAAAGATGGTAAGACTGGGAAACATGGTATTCAAGGAATTGCCGCTGGTTTCATCCCTAAGAATTTAGATAAGAATATTTACGACGATGTTGTCACTGTTTCTACTGATGAAGCAATGGCTACTGCTCGTGAAGTCGCTAAAAATGAAGGATTCTTACCTGGTATTTCAGCCGGTGCAAATATTCATGGTGCAATTGAAATTGCTAAAAAATTAGGTAAAGGACATACTGTCATTACCGTAGTTCCAGATGGCGGCGATCGTTACCTTTCAACTGCATTATTTAATGATTAAATCTTAATATTATGAAAAATACTCCTAAGGGAATTTCCCCTAGGAGTATTTTTTAATTTCTGTTGATTTTGCATCAATAATTAATGATGCATGATTATTTTATGCACCGTGATATTGAACAAGTGAGTAAATATCAACATCAGGCAACTTTTCTCTACCCTTTAAATCAGGTAATTCAATATAAAATGCGGCACCTACAAGCTTACCACCAAGATTTTCAATTAATTCCTTAGAAGCTCTTAAAGTACCTGCTGTGGCCATTAAATCGTCACAGATAACAACTCTTTGACCAGGCTTAATTGCATCCTTATGCATTTCAAGGCTATTTGAACCGTATTCCAAGTCATATGAAGCACGTTCAACTTCTCTTGGCAACTTGTGTGGCTTTCTTGCTGGGACAAAGCCTAAGCCTAACTCAGTTGCAACAGGACAGCCTACAATAAAGCCACGTGCTTCAGGACCTACGATCACATCTGCCTTTCTACTCTTTGCATATTCTGCCAATTCATGAGTAGCAGCACGATATAAATCACCATCTTGCAAAATAGGTGTAATATCGCGAAAGACAATTCCCTTATTAGGAAAGTCCTTAACACTTGCAATATACTTACTAAAATCAATCGCCATAAGAAGAAAAACCTCCATAATTATCTGTGTTTGTATTCAAACACTTTTGACTTGTATATTTTACCAAAGATTTGTTATAAAAGCACTGAAATCTTGATATTTATCTACTTTTTTACAAAATTATTAACATATGTAATCAATTTTTGAGTAGGCATCGTCCTCAGTTGATTAATAAACTTAATTTGAGATTCCGTCGCCATTAAATATTTAGAAGCAGTCAAGGGTTGCTTTTTTGGATTAGATTCACCGACCAATTTTTGATCATCCAATTTAACAAAGCCTAATTCAAAGAATACTCGTAAAATAAACAACACACTATCATAATCCAAGCCTAAATAAGGTGCTACAGTTCGATAGTCGTCAGGCTTCAATGCAGGATGGGCATATATATACTTTAATACCTTGCCAAAATAACTTTTTGCAGGAATATGCTCTACAGGTAATTGATCCAATAAAAAGCGTAAATAGATTTGTTGATAATCTTTTTCTAAAGCAGTATTCAATTCTACTTGATTGCGTGGTACATCAAGTAAAGCAACTGTTTCACCAGATTGATCATAATCTTGGACCAAGCTAATCTTATCATCATCAATTTGAAGTCGATTTTTAACGATCGGAATATTCTTTTTATCAAACAGCAAATAGCGATCTGCAAAGCCCATGACAAATTTTTCCTGTCTTAAGTCGATCACTGACGTTGGAACTGCTAACTTTGGGGATGCGAATGCTATCCCTTCTATAATGCCTTGCAAAGATACCTGCTTACGATAGGTATTTAAAGACAAAGTAACGAAAATTTTAGCAATAAACGGCAATAGATTATTATTTAAATAGTCTTTATTAAAGCCCACAATTGCTAAACTACCGTCTTTTTTATTAGCCGTTAATTTAACGTGATTCTTATCTTTCCCTATTTTGAAAAAATTAGTAATAGTTGGATCCGAAATACTGAAAATTGGTTGCGGATCTCCAGTGCCAAATGGTCCAACTTGATTAATCTGAGCTAAAGTTTGAGGCGATAAACCATGCATAGGCAATTCCATATCATACTCTTTAGTCTCTAATCCACCTTCAACGTGAAAATCAGCCTCAAACTTTTCTCGCAGAGCACTTACTTTATCTTCTTCCATGGATAAACCACAAGCAAAATCATGACCACCAAATTTAGTCAGCAAACTCTCTTTTAAAGGATTAAGGGCATCAAAAAGATTGAAGCCAGTAAATGAACGACCTGAACCTTTAATCTCCCCTTCATCATTTTTAGTTAAAACGATAGTTGGCTTATGTAATTTTTCCACTATTTTATTAGCGACCAGACCCAAAACGCCCTCATGAAAATCAGGATCATATAAGACCAAAGTATTTTGCTTCTGCCAACTATTTTCACGAATTAATTCCATACAGCGATCATAAACTTCAGTAGTTAGCTCTTTGCGCTTATTATTTAAATCTTCAATCTGATCAGCAATTTTCTGAGCCTCAAGATCATCATCACTAAGCAAAAGTTGTACCGCTAAATTTGCATTAGCTAAGCGCCCCACTGCATTAAGCCGAGGAGCAATATTAAAGCCAACATCTGTTTCATTAATCGTTCCTAGCGTTAATCCAGCATTTTTGATCAGAGCTCTTAAACCAGGTCGCTCGGTTTGATTAAGCACATCTAAACCGCGCTTCACAATAATGTGACCTTCACCCGTCACTTTAACCATATCACCAATGGTGCCAATCATTGCTAAATCTAGCAATTCTGGTACAGGATCCTGCATAAGTTCACGGCAAATTGTGTAAGCCACGCCTGCACCACAATAGTCATCGAAAGGATATTTTTGTCCGGGGTAATTACAATGAACTGTTGCATAGGCATCGGGTTTAGATTCTTGAAAAGTATGGTGATCGGTAACAATCGTATCAACGCCATTATTTTTAGCATATTCAACTTCTTCAATTCCAGTTACGCCGTTGTCTACAGTAATGATTAACTTAGTACCATCAGCCACGATATCCTTATAGCGATCAAGATTTGGGCCATATCCATCTTTAAAACGGTCTGGTATAAAGTAATGAACATCTGCACCTAAAATACTCAGCGTCTCAGTCATAATTGTAGTGGCCGTGATACCATCAGCATCATAATCACCATAAATGGTAATCTTTTCGCCATTATCAATTGCTTGATTAATTCGATCGACCGCTTTATCCATATCATGCATCAAAGTTGGATCGGCTAAGTTTTCTTCGGTTGCGTTAAACCAAAAATCTAATTTTTTATCTGTATTAATACCACGTAATGCAAAAAGCCGTGCTGAGATTGGGCTAAGTTGATATTTTTCTATTAAATCTGGCGCTAATTCTTCAGCTGTTCTTTGTTGCCACTTCATTACTTTCAAAACACCTTACATTTCATAAAAATTAAAAGGCACTCATAATTGAGTGTCTTTATTGAAAAATCTAATTCTTATTCTAACGCAAATTTTGTTTGCATAAAAGTTCGAAGATTTTACTTCATTTTGAAGACTCGAAGATTCTCTGCGTTAGCCTTTTCCGTTTTAATCAAATTACCACGAATAGCCCAACGATTTGCACCACCATCAGCACAAGTAATTAAGGTCACTATCTTTTTCTTAGTATTATTAACTAACCAAACGGCTGATGGATCAACAACTTTTTTCATATAAATTCGGTAAACATAAACCTTCTTTAAATTAGTAAGGTAAATCAATTCACCTTTCTTGACATCCTCTAGTGGTGAGAAAAGAATACCTTTAGCAGTCATATAGTGACCAGCTAATGGATAGTTACCTTCACCCATTTTTTGGTCAGCACGCATTGTACCGCCACCGGTGGACATAGCATCGTCTGACATCCCTAGCATTATTGGTAAATGCATATTTACATCAGGAATAGCTAAAGCACCAATTGCACCTGAAGTCTTTTTTATCTGCGATCTCGTAGCTCGAGCCATATCCATCGACTTTACTTTACTAAAATCATACATTCCTTTTTTACGTTGATTTTTTTCAACTTCTTTTTTAGTCAAGCCGGTTAAAGTCGATTGCTGATTATGACTAATCATGTGATTGCTAATCTGCTTGTTAAAGATGAGAACAAGACCAACAATTAACAAAATGATCGCTAGAATTCTAATGACGATCGTGCTAATACTTGTTTTATGTTTATTTTTTGCCATAATTACTTACCTTTGATATCATCGTCATTCATCTTAAGTACTGCCATAAAGGCGTCTTGTGGCACTTCTACCCTACCAACTGCCTTCATTCGTTTCTTACCACGCTTCTGTTTTTCCAAAAGCTTGGCACGACGGTCTGGGTCACCGGTATGGATCTTCCAAGTAACATCTTTACGATATGGCTTAATGGTTGCACGCGAAATAATCTTAGCACCAATCGCACCTTGAATATCAACTTCAAAGTTTTGACGTGGAATTAACTTCTTAAGCATAGAAGTCATTTGACGTGCACGGTCTTGTGCTTCAGATCTATGAGCAATGAAACTCAAAGCATCGATTGGCTCTTTATTAAGCAAGATATCAATCTTAACCAAATCAGTTGAACGATATCCGGTAATTTCATAGTCAAGAGAAGCATACCCCTTAGTTGAAGACTTCAAATCATCAAAGAAGTCAAAGATAATTTCAGCTAATGGCATATTGTAAATTACATTAACCCGATACTTATCAAGGTAGTCCATAGTAACAAATTCACCACGTTTGCGTTGGCACAATTCCATTACTGGGCCAACGAAATCATTCGGTACCATAATTTCTGCTTTAACATAAGGTTCTTGTACTTCTTGATATTCACCGGCATCTGGTAAATCAGATGGATTATCAATTACCTTAGTAGATCCATCATTCATAATTGCGTGGTAGTCAACACTTGGAGCAGTCATGATTAACCCTAGATCAAATTCTTGCTCAAGTCGTTCTTGCACAACATCCATATGAAGCAAACCTAAGAAACCACAACGGAATCCAAAACCTAAGGCAGTTGAAGTTTCAGGTTCAAATTCCAAAGCAGCATCATTTAACTGCAACTTTTGCAAAGCTTCCTTTAAATCATCGTAATCTCGGTTGTCAACTGGATACATACCGGAATAAACCATCGGTGGAATCTGACGATAACCTTCTAATGGTTCCTCAGTTTGATTAGTTGCATCAGTAATGGTATCACCAACACGAGTTTCACGAACTGATTTAATATTGGCAGTGATATAACCTACATCCCCGGCAATTAAAAGATCTTTCTTAACTGGATGAGGACTTGAAACACCTACTTCGGTTACTTCATATTCCTTTCCGGTGTTCATAATCTTAATTTTATCGCCAGGCTTAACTACACCGTCTTCAATTTTGACAGACATAACAACACCGCGATAATCATCGTACTTGGAGTCAAAAATCAAGGCTTTAAGTGGTGCTGTAATATCACCAGATGGAGCAGGAATATCCTTTACTACCTTTTCCAGCATATCTTCGATGCCTTGGCCTGTTTTACCTGAAACTTCGGCAGCTTCTGAAGCATCCAAGCCTAACATTTCTTCTATTTCTTCCTTAGTTTTAGGAATATCTGCTGAAGGTAAGTCAATCTTATTAATGACAGGCAAAATTTCCAAGTCATCATCAATAGCCAAATAAGTATTGGCTAAAGTCTGCGCTTGCACACCTTGAGAAGCATCAACAACCATTAAAGCACCTTCACAGGCTGCAAGTGATCTTGAGACTTCGTAAGAGAAGTCTACGTGCCCAGGTGTATCAATTAAGTGGAAAATATAATCTTCTCCATCCTTAGCATGATATTTAACTTCAACGGAGTTCATCTTAATAGTAATACCACGTTGACGTTCAAGTGGCATGTCATCAAGCATTTGATTTTTAAGTTGGCGCTGACTTACTGTATCAGTTAATTCTAGAATTCTATCAGCGATCGTAGATTTACCATGGTCAATATGGGCAACTATGGCAAAATTACGAATATGCTTTTGATAATCTTTTAATTTTTCTAAATCCATAAATTTATTCACCCTTTACTATCCTTAATATTATAGCAAAGGTCCTTAATCTTATAAAACGAATAGATATACAAAAATGACATTGCCTGATGCAATGTCATTTTTCTTAATCTTCACCACTTAATTTGTCTTTAAGTCGTTCAAAAAATCCTTTTTCTTTTGGTGTAATATCTCCGCCACCATCATGAACAAAGTCAGTCAAATCTTGCTTTTGCTTTTCATTGATATGCTTTGGAATCACGATATTAATTGTAATAATTTGATCACCATTACCATTTCCGCGAAGATATGGTACACCCTGTCCGCGAAGAGTAAACTTCTTATTTGGTTGAGTACCAGCTGGAATAGTTAATTTTTGATCACCATGGACAGTTTTAACAGTAATTTCATCACCTAATGTAGCTTGAGCAAATGAAATTGGAACATCAGTATAAATGTTTTGACCACGACGTTGGAAAATCTTAGATGGTTTAATACGGTAATTAATATCCAAATCACCGTAAGGTCCGCCGTTTATACCAGCCTCACCTTGGCCTTGATAGCGAAGTTGTTGGCCATTATCAATACCTGCTGGAATATCAACTTCAATAGTATTCTTTCCTTGAACAGTACCTTTACCACCACAAGTCTTACATGGGTGTTCAATGATTACACCGCGACCATGACATTTATCACAGATGGTTTGACGACGAATCATCCCTAACATAGATTGCTGAGTAACAGTCATATAACCTGTACCGTGACATTTATCACAGGTAATTGGGTGAGTGCCTTTTTCACAACCATTGCCGCCACAAGTACCACAGGTTTCACTACGAGTATAGCTAACTTGCGTCTTCTTGCCTTTAATCGCATCCATAAAGTCAATAGTCAAAGTATAGTCTAAATCTTGACCACGTTGTGGAGCAGTCGGATCTACTCTTTGTTGTCTTCCTTGACCAAAGATATCACCAAAAATGTCGCCAAAATCACCAAATCCAGAAGTATCAAATCCAGCACCGCCAAAGCCTTGGCCAGCGCCACCAAAACCACCTTGGCCATTTACACCAGCGGAGCCAAATTGATCATATTGTGCACGCTTTTGCTTATCATGCAAAACTTCATAAGCTTCGTTAACTTGTTTATATTTTTCTTCAGCACCAGGTTCATGGTTCAAATCTGGGTGATATTTTTTAGCTAACTTTCTATATGCTTTACTAATTTCTTGGTCACTGGCGTTACGATCTACGCCAAGCACTTTATAATAATCTTCTTGTGCCATTAATTGAACTCCTTATATTTTCAAAAGAAAAGAACTACTCAATGGGTAGTTCTTTTCTCCTTTTGTTTAATTATAAACCCATTACTTGTTTGGATCTACCTTATGGAATTCACCATCTTGGGCACCACCATTGTTACCACCTTGTGGGCCATTTTGTGGACCTTGAGGACCGGCTTGTGGGCCAGCTTGACCTGCAGCGCCTTGTGCTCCACCGTTTTGTTGGTAAAGCTTAACTGCTAAATCTTGTGCAGCCTTTGATAAAGCATCCTTCTTTTCCTTCATTTCGTCCAAGTTGTTGTCCTTTTGAGCCTTCTTCAAAGCTTCAAGAGCATCTTCAACTGGCTTACGGTCACTATCAGAAAGCTTATCCTTAGTGTCCTTCAAAGTCTTATCAGTAGTAAAGATTAATTGATCAACTTCATTTCTAAGATCAACTTCTTCTTTACGCTTCTTGTCTTCTTCAGCATGTTCTTCAGCGTCTTTTTGCATACGCTTGATTTCTTCATCTGACAAACCGGATGAACTCTTAATAGTAATCTTTTGTTCCTTACCAGTACCCATATCCTTAGCAGATACATTTACGATACCGTTCTTATCGATATCGAAGGTAACTTGAATTTGTGGAACACCACGTGGTGCTGGTGGAATATCAGTTAATTCAAAGCGACCAAGGGTCTTATCATCTGCAGCCATTGGACGTTCACCTTGCAATACGTGGACATCTACTGCTGGTTGGTTATCTGCAGCAGTTGAGAAGATTTGACTCTTTGAAGTTGGGATAGTAGTGTTTCTGTCAATTAACTTAGTGAAGACACCACCCATGGTTTCAATACCAAGTGACAATGGAGTAACATCAAGCAAAACGATGTCCTTAACGTCACCTGAAATAACACCACCTTGGATAGCTGCACCTAAGGCAACAGCTTCGTCAGGGTTGATTGAGTGGTCGGGTTCTTTCCCAGCCCATTCCTTAACTGCTGCTTGAACAGCTGGAATACGGGTTGAACCACCGTTTAAGATAACCTTATCGATATCGTTTACAGTTAAACCAGCATCCTTTAATGCATTGTCAAATGGTACCTTAGTCTTTTCAACTAAGTCACTAGTCAATTCATCAAACTTAGCACGGGTAAGGTCAGCTTCAAGGTGTAATGGACCAGCTTCACCAGCAGAAATGAATGGAAGTGAAATGTGAGTTGAAGAAACACCTGACAAGTCTTTCTTAGCCTTTTCAGCAGCATCCTTCAAACGTTGCATAGCCATCTTGTCCTTAGACAAGTCAACGCCATTTTCATCCTTAAAGTTCTTGATCAACCAATCCATGATACGGTTATCAAAGTCATCACCACCAAGGTGAGTATCACCGTTAGTTGATAATACTTGGAAGACACCGTCACCTAATTGAAGAACGGAAACATCGAAAGTACCACCACCAAGGTCGTAAACTAAGACCTTTTCATCTTGGTCTTTGTTTAAACCGAAGGCTAATGCTGAAGCAGTAGGTTCGTTGATAATTCTTTGTACATTCAACCCAGCGATCTTACCAGCATCCTTAGTAGCTTGACGTTGTGCATCGTTAAAGTAAGCAGGAACAGTGATAACTGCATCAGTTACCTTTTCACCTAAGTAATCTTCTGAGAACTTCTTGATGTATTGTAAAATAAATGCAGAAATTTCTTGTGGTGTGTATTCCTTGTCACCAACCTTAACCTTGTAATCTGCTTCACCCATGTGACGCTTAATTGAAACAATAGTGTTAGGGTTAGTAATAGCTTGACGCTTAGCTACTTCACCAACTTGAATTTCACCATCTTTAAAAGCTACTACAGATGGAGTAGTACGGTTACCTTCTGGGTTAGTAATAATCTTTGGTTCTTTACCTTCAAGAACTGCAACTGCTGAGTTAGTAGTTCCGAGGTCAATACCAATAACTTTTGACATGTATAAACTTCCTCTCCTATTGAGCAACTACAACCATTGCTGGTCTTAGTGTCCGATCTTTATATTGATATCCTTTTTGTAAAACCTGAACAACGTGATCTTTTTGATCATCATTTTCGGCTGCTACAGTTTGAACAGCTTGATGCAATGTCGGATCAAATTTTACGTCTTCAGCTTCAATCTCAACGATGCCATGTTCTTTCAATGCTTTAGTTAATGAATCAAGCGTCATCTTAACGCCCTTCTTCAGTTGCTTGGAAACATCATCATCGGCTTCTACGCTTAAAGCTCTCTCCAAATTGTCTACAGCAGGCAAAATATCTTTAGCTAAGCTTTGAGATTCATACTTAATAAGTTGAGCTCTTTCTTTTGAATAGCGATTTTGCATATTTTGAATTTCTGCTTCGCTACGAAGATACTTATCTTCAAGCTCCTTATTCTTATCTTTTAAATCAGCCAATTCTTTAGCTAATTTTTCATCATGTTTATCATTTTTTGCTTCCTTACCTTCAGTTGCCTTTTTCTTAACATCCTTAGGTGTTGAAGCATTTTCTTTTTCATCTAAATTCTTTTCACTAGGAAACTCTTCTTTACTCACGGCTAACCTCCTCTATTATTGAAATTTACCGTAATAATCAAGTAACTTCTTGGCTAATTCATTTCTGAAGTATTCTAGAAGCCCTATCATTTGAGAATACGGCATATTTGTTGGCCCAAGTAAAGCTATTGTTCCTTTACCATGGGAGCCGACACTATATTCAGCTGTCAGCAAACTATAATTTTTTAATAAATCATTCGGCAATTCAGATCCTAACTTTACCTTAACTGGGTATTTTTCAGTCTTAGGATCAGCCTTAATATTCATCAAATTAGAAAACAAATTATCTCGATCAATTAATTCATAGAGTGAACGTATATCATTTACATTATTCTCAGTTGTATTGTTCAATAGATTAATTTGTCCATCAACATACATCTGCTCACTAGCCGCATCTTTTAACACGTCTTCAACTAAGCTAAATAATTCGTTAGCATGATCACTACCTAATTCGTTTTTAGCAAGTTCACTTAGCAATGAAACATTAATTTCCTTTAAACTCTTACCAACTAATTGGTCATTAATCATTCGAACCGCTTTTTCAATTTCTTCACCATGAATATTATGTGGTAAAGCATAAACTTGATTTTGGACATTGCCATCACTCGTCACTAGAATTGCCATCACTTGTCTAGAAGACAGGGGAACAATCCTAAAACCTGTAATTTTAACATCCCTACTCTCAGGTCCTTCAGCAAAAGCAGTGTAATTAGTTAAATCAGATAAAATGCGTGCTGCTTCTTGTACGATTTCATTCACCTGATGAAAAGGTCGATCTAATTGTGTCCCAATCGTGTTATAAACAGACTCTGGCAACTGAAGCGGTTCAACTAAATTATCAAGATAATAACGATATCCATCACTTGACGGAATTCTTCCGCTAGAAGAGTGTGTCTTCTCAATTAAGCCTTGATCTTCTAGGACCGCCATTTCATTTCGAATAGTAGCGCTTGATACTTTAATTGGTAACTGCTTCATCACCGTCTTAGAGCCAACAGGCTCATGCGTTTGTGTGAAGTCTGTAATAATTGTTTTTAAAATAAGCTCTTGACGCTCGGTCAACATAATAATCGCCCTCACTTTTAGCACTCGTAATTCTCAGGTGCTAACAATTAATATGATACTATAAATTAGCAGAAAAACAAGAGGAGTGCTAAAATTTCTTCAAATTATTTCAAAAAATAAAAACTGAAGAACTTAGTTCAAAATTGCTAAGTTCTTCAGCTTCTCGTTACGCATTACTTCGTGCTTCTTGTGCAAAATAATGTTCAATTTCTATTTGGTCTTTCTCTAATTGTTTTTTCAATTCTTCAAGGCTGCTAAATTTAATTTCGCCTCTAGTATATTTATACCATTTAATTTTTATTGGCTGATCATAAATATCCTGTTTAAAATTAAATATATATGATTCAATAAAAATTTGTTCAGGTTGGCCAATCGTTACATTATAACCGACACTAGTCATAGATTCATACCACTTTCCAGCTACCTGCGTTTTAGTGGCATATACTCCTATTTTGGGAATTACCTTATGACTAGCCCAAACTAAATTAGCTGTTGGGAAGCCTAATTTATGGCCATTTCTTTTACCATGACCAACGATCCCGCTCATCACATAATGGTGACCCATTAATTGAAAAGCTAATTCCATCTTACCTTCCCTAATTGCCTGTCTAATTTCAGTTGAACCTATTTTTTTACCATTAAAAATCTGCTTAGGCATAACGAAAATTTCAAATCTATCCTTCGCAAATTTTGGTAAATTCTTCATATTAGCAGTCTCTTTAGGACCATATGTATAATCAAATCCAGCTACTACTGTATCTGCATTGAGTTTAATTATTACATTATCTACAAAACTCTGTGCATCTATCTCGCTAAACTTTTTAGTAAATGGCATTACGGCTAGATAATCTACACCTAGTTCTGCCATTTTATCTGCCTTTTCATCTAAAGTTTCTAAATACTTAAAGTCTTTTTTGGCAGCATAAATTTCCTTCGGATGACGATCAAAAGTTAATACTACTAATGGTAATTTCTTTTGATCAGCTATTTTTTTGGCTTTATTGATTAAGCGTTGATGACCTAAATGAACGCCGTCAAAAAAACCTAAGGCTAGAATAGTTTTTGAAGATATGGTATTTTCGCTAACTGGATAAGTTAAATGAATGATTTTCACAACTAATCCCTTCATTTCAGTTATTCATTTTGAATCAACATTAAACTTGGGCGATATAATTTTCCCTTATTCTCATAAATCGCCTTGACTTTTTTATTGTACCTTAATGCGACTTTTTTAGCATCTATTTCTAACGAAATACCTGCTCCATTTTTCACTTTAAGCCATTTTCCTTCACTTAGATCAACTTGAGGATAGTCTTTAAAGAAAGCGTCAATTGGTTGAATCAATTCTGCAGCTTTTTCAGGATTCTCTTCAATTTCACTTAACTTAACGGCCTGAGAAATATCAAAACCTGAGCTAGCTACTCTTCTTAAGTAAGTCATAACTGCTGGGCAATTCATTTTCTCGCCCAAATCATTTACTAAGGATCTAACATATGTACCTTTACTACATTTAATTTTAAAATCAAATTCTTCTTGTCCATCTTTTTCATTGAATGTAGGTTTATTGGTTAAATCATATTGTAAAATATCAACTTTACGTTTTGGTCGCTCTACCTCAATACCTTCTCTAGCATACTCATATAAATGCTTACCATTTACCTTTACGGCTGAGTAAATTGGTGGTACTTGTTCTATTTCCCCTAAAAACTCATTCATATGATTCTGAATATCTTCAGAAGTAAATGCCTTGGTTAACTTGGTCTTTTTCAAAACTGTGCCAGTTGAATCATAACTGTCAGTGGCATATCCAAAAAGGCCACTACCAATATATTCTTTAGGTCTAGTATGCATAAGTTCAATCAGTTTAGTTGCTTGTCCAATTGCAATAGGTAATACACCTGTTACCTCGGGGTCAAGTGTACCCGCATGTCCAATTTTTCGGATATGCAGAGCTTTGCGTAAATGATAAACTACATCAGCACTAGTCATCCCTTTATCTTTATCGATAACTAAAATTCCATTTAACATAAATAATCCTTTTCTATCTAAACGAAAAAAGCGCCTAAACGGCGCTTTTTTTATTTACTTGCCCGTTCAGCATCTTGCTTTTTAACTTCTGCAATTAAACGGTCAATTTTACTACCATATTTTACTGAATTGTCTCGTTTAAAAATTAATTCAGGAACTTTATAAACGGTTAAAGTTTGTCCTAATAAGTGACGCATCATACCTTTAGCCTTTTCTAGTCCTTCTTGAACTTCTTTTTCCTTATCGGCATTTTCAGTTAAAAGACTATAGTAAACAGTTGCATATGAAAGATCATTCGTACATTCCACTGCAGTGATAGTTACTTCACTCAAACGAGGATCACGAATATTCTTTTGTAAAATTTTGGTTAATTCACGAAGAATTTCTCCTTCAACACGACCAATTCTATGCTTCATGTTTGCCTCCTAAAAATTATTACTTAGGTTCAACTTGTTGCATTTCGTAAACTTCGAATTCGTCGCCGACTTTAATATCGTTGTAGTCTTTGATAGTTAAACCACAATCGTTACCTTGCTTAACTTCTTTGGCATCATCTTTAAATCTCTTAAGTGAAGCAATTTCACCATCGTATTTAACAATACCATCACGAATAACTCTAATTTTGGCGTTATTCTTAACCAATCCCTTATCAACAAAGGAACCAGCAATAGTACCAACCTTAGATACTTTCCAAGTTTCACGAACAGTAAGGTTACCGATAACCTTTTCTTCGTAAGTTGGTTCAAGCATACCCTTCATGGCTGCAGTCACATCATCAATTGCCTTGTAGATGATACTGTACAAACGAATGTCGACGCCTTCAGTTTCAGCTTGACTCTTAGCAGTTGCAGTTGGACGAACATTAAATCCAATGATAAATGCATTAGAAGCACCGGCTAAGGTTACGTCTGACTCATTAATAGCACCTACACCTGAGTGAATGATGTTAACACGAACGCCTTCAACTTCAATCTTTTCAAGAGATTGTTGCAAAGCTTCAACAGAACCTTGAACATCAGCCTTCAAGACAATGTCAACTTCCTTCATATTCTCCTTCTTCATAGTATCGAAGAGGTTATCGAGAGTGACATGTTGAACATTTTCACGAGACTTTTGCAAAGCTTGTTGTGCTCTAGCTTCACCAACTGAACGTGCTGTCTTTTCATCCTTAAATTCAACTAATTTATCAGCTGATTCTGGAACGTCATTCAAACCAGTAATTTCAACTGGTTCAGATGGAGTAGCCTTTTTAACTTGACGACCACGATCGTTAGTCATAGTACGAACACGGCCAAAAGTATCACCAACAACAATTGGATCACCAACATTTAAAGTACCTTGTTGAATCAAAACGTCGGCTACTGGTCCACGACCACGTGATAAGCGAGCTTCAATTACAGTACCAATTGCCATTTCTGTTGGGTTAGCCTTAAGTTCCATCACATCAGCTTGAAGCAAGATCATTTGTAATAAATCATCAACATTTTGACCAGTCTTAGCTGAGATATTTACAAAGATGGTGTCACCACCGTAATCTTCAGGAATTAAATTATATTTCATCAATTCTTCAGTTACGTGTTGTGGGTTAGCACCTGGCTTATCCATCTTGTTAATTGCTACAATAATTGGAACATTGGCGCTCTTAGCGTGGTCAATAGCTTCAACAGTCTGTGGCATAACACCATCATCGGCTGCAACAACTAAGACAACAATATCAGTAATTTCAGCACCACGTGCACGCATGTTTGAGAAGGCTGCGTGTCCAGGAGTATCTAGGAAAGTAATCAAGCGGTCATCAAGACGAACTTGGTAAGCACCGATCTTCTGGGTAATACCACCAGCTTCATGAGCTGAAACATGGGTATGACGCAAACGGTCAAGCAAAGTAGTTTTACCATGGTCAACGTGCCCCATAATAGTAACTACAGGTGGACGCTTAACTTGATTCTTAGACTTCTTAGAAGCTTCCATTCTCTTGTCATAAAGAGTATCAATATCAGAAATATCTTCATGAACCTTTTGCTTAGCATTAATACCGTATTCAGCTGCTAATAATTCGATGGTATCCTTATCCAAAGATTGGTTTTGGTTAGTCATCACACCAAGCATGAATAATTTCTTAACAATTTCAGCTGGTTCACGGTGAATCAACTTACCAATGTCTTGAGCGTTCATACCTTCTTCATATATTAAAGTTTCTGGTAATGGACGTTCCTTACGCTTAGTAGGTTGCTTCTTTGGCTTTTGTTCTTGTTGACGTTTCTTATTCTTACGACGTTTTCTTTCTGAACGATCAGAATGTTCATTATGATTATTAAAGAATTGGTTCTTACCTTTACGTCCTGGCTTACCCATATTCTTACCGCGACCATTGCCACGTTTTTCATCTTTAGGAGGCTCAGGAATAGAAACCTTCACTGCAGGCTTATCATTTGTTGAAGGTTGATTCTTCTTCAAACGTGCTGGAGATGGTTTCAAAATCTTTGGACCAATAATTTTTTTCTCTACTGATTCTGACTTCTTAGTATTGTTTTCTTTGTTAGTTTTCTTCTTATTATTCACTGGTTGTTCTTTTTTCGGATGTCTCAATTGTTCGTGATATTCTTTTTTAGCTTTTTGTGCTTCTCGATTAAGCAGGCCTTCCTCTGCACGTTGCTTTTGCTTAAATTGTTGCAACAAAGCAGCTGCTTTTGGCTTACCTGAATTTGAGTTATGATCGCGATCATTTCTATTTTTGCGATTGCGATCATTATTATTTTGACGACGCTTATTGTTACGTCTTCTAGGCTTCTTTGAACCTGCATTATCTTCTTGTTTCTTTTCGTTCTTACGAATAGAAGAAACAGAGATCTTTATTTTATTGTTTTTCTCAGCGGGAGCGGAGTTTTGGAAACTACCTTTTAATTTTGCAACTTGTGCATCATCTATTGATGACATATGGTTCTTTATATCGAAGCCCAATTCCTTTGCTTTTTGGACTACAACTTTATTATCGACGCCCACTTCTTTTGCGACTTCATAAATTCTTTTCTTTGCCATCCAATCACACTCCTTCATTTATTTTTTTAATCAATGCCTTGGTAAAACCGACATCGGTTAATCCTAAAACTTTACGTTTTTTGCTGATAGCTTTGGAAAGCTCATCAGCTGAAAATAAGTTTATTATAGGAACATTAACTTTTCTGGCAGCACGATCAACTTTTTCAGCGGTGTTGTCTTGAACGTCACACGCCATGATGACCGCGGTGATTTTTCCTTTGTTAAGCTTGGCAATCACAGTTTCTGTCCCAGTAATTAATTTACCAGCTCGCTGTGCTAAACCTAACAAATTAATCGCTTTTTGTCTATTTTGCAAACTTATTTATCACCAAACAATTCTTTTCTTGCTTTTTGATGATCAACATATGAATAAAGCTCGTCATAAAAACTATCTGGAACCTTAGCCCCTAAGCTACGATCTAAAATATGCTTTTCTTTAGCGGCTTTAATCTTGGTTGGATCAAGTGAAACATATGCGCCGCGTCCTGCTTTTTTGCCAGTAGGATCAACAGCAATATTCTTTTCTTTATCGATTACGACACGTACCAACTCTTTTTTAGGTTGCATAGTGTCGGTTAATAAATCCTTCCGCATTGGGATTTTTCTTTTTTTCAAAAAATCACCTATTCTTCAGTATTATCTTCGCTTGAACTTTCTTCTACCTGTGTAGCTGCTTCATCTGTATCAACTGAACTATCCTCATCAGATTCAGTATCAGCAGATTTGGCTGCAGTGTCTGACTCTTCATCAACAAATTCTACTTCAGATTCTGGACGAATATCAATCTTATAGCCTGTTAAGCGAGCAGCAAGACGTACATTTTGTCCCTTCTTACCAATGGCAAGTGACAATTGGTAATCTGGAACAATTACTAACGCACTCTTTTCTTCTTCATTATCACCAAATTGAACAGCAATTACTTCTGCTGGATTCAATGCATTAGCAATAAAGTCAGAAGGATCTTCTTCGTACTTAACGACATCAATATTTTCGCCACCAAGTTCATTAACAACATTTTGAACACGGGCACCCTTTTGACCTACACAAGTACCAACTGGATCAATGTTAGGGTCATTTGACTTAACAGCCATCTTAGTACGGTCGCCAGCTTCACGGGCAATTGATACAATTTCAACAGTTCCATCATAAATTTCAGGAACTTCTTGTTCAAATAATCGCTTGACAACATCAGGTGCAGTTCTTGAAACAACGATTTGTGCACCCTTAGAATCTGAGCCAACATGAGTTACAAGTACACGAATTTGATCTTGTGGGTTGTAAACTTCATTTGGCATTTGGTCACGTTGAGGCATCACAGCTTCAACATTGCCAATATTAACATATACAAAACGATTATCACGTCGTTCAACAGTACCTGTAACTAATTCATCTTCATATTGAGAATATTCGTCAATAATATGACTTCTTTCTGCTTCACGAAGCCGTTGCATAATAACTTGCTTAGCAGTTTGAGCAGCAATTCGACCAAAGTTCTTTGGTGTAACTTCAAATCGAATTTCATCCCCAACTTCATAAGCACGATTAATTGCCAAGGCGTCTTTCAAACTAACTTCAAGACGGTCATCTTGTACTTCATCAACGACTGTCTTAACAGCCATTACCTTGAAGTTACCTCTTCTTTCATCGAAGTCAACTTCAACGTTTTGTGCTTGATTATAATTTTTCTTGTATGCAGCTACCAAAGCGGCCTTGATTGCATCAACAATAACATCTTGTTTAATGCCCTTGGTCTTTTCCAAGGTAGCAAACGCTTCTAGCATTTCTTTAGACATAAGTTTTTGATCAACCTTTCTAAAATTCAATTGCAAAACGAATCTTTGCAATTAACTTACGAGGGATAGTTAATTTCTTTCGTCTTGTTTTATCTTTTACTTCTAATACAATCTCATCATTATTATAGGATTTAAGCGTACCTTCATACACTTTTTTGTCCTCAATTTTTTGATAAAGACCAATATGAACATAATCATTCAGTGCTCTCTCCCAATCAGCTTCAGTCTTAATAGGGCGTTCAGCACCTGGAGATGATAACTCTAAAACATATGGATCAGGAA
The DNA here is from genome assembly GCF_002554115.1 of Lactobacillus sp. UMNPBX4. NCBI lineage: Bacteria > Bacillati > Bacillota > Bacilli > Lactobacillales > Lactobacillaceae > Lactobacillus > Lactobacillus sp. UMNPBX4. Next base: position 28,224 of record NZ_PCZF01000006.1, on the reverse strand, counting down.
GCGGATCAGGATCAATTGTATCAAGTTTTTCAGAAACCAATTCACTTAAAGCCGCAATTTCATCGATATCGATACCATTGGGCTGACGATCAACATAAATTCGTAAATAGTTTTGACCTTTTTCCTTAACGTATTCCATATCAACTAACATGTCGCCATGCTCGTCAATAATTGTTTCGACAACTGGACGAACAAGATCTATAACTTTAGACAAAAAATTTCCTCCGTAATAAAAAGAGTGAGCATTACTGCTCACTCGAATTTACCTATTCGAACTTCTCTATTAGTATACCATGTTTTACATAACAATGTAATAATAACTCCTAGAAAAGTGATAATTGATTTTCATCGGGCATACCTTCCAGTACGCCATTGTCTTCGAAATAATTCATGATTGTTTGTGAAACTTTGCCGCGTTTTGCTAAATCTTCTTTAGATAAGAATTTCTTTTCAGCACGCGCAGCGACAATTTGCTTAGCCGCATTGTCACCTAAACCAGGAACCGCATTAAATGGTGCCAAAATAGTATGCTTATCTAAAATCTTGAAATCCGTAGCTTCTGATTGATCAATATCAACCATTTTAATTTTAATGCCGCGTTCAAGACATTCGTTAGCAATTTCCAAAACTGTCAATAAACTTTTATCTTTGGCTGAAGCATCGTTCCCTTTATCTTGAATTTCTTTCATTGCAGCTTTAACAGTGTTTTTACCATGACTCATTGCAACTAAATCAAATAAATCAGCACGCACTGAGAAATAAGCAGTGTAATAAATTTCTGGGTAATATACTTTAAACCAGGCGATACGTAAAGCCATTAAAATATAAGCAGTGGCGTGAGCTTTAGGGAACATGTACTTAATCTTTAAACAAGAAGGAATATACCAATCAGGAATATTTTTATTCTTCTTCAAAATTGCCATATTTTCATCACTAATACCACGTCCGTGACGAACAGACTCCATAGTTGAAAAGGCAACTTCTGGTTTAACTCCCCAGTGAATCAAGTCCATCATAATGTTATCACGACAACCAATAACATCCTTTAATTTGCAAGTACCGTTATTGACTAAATCTTCTGCATTTCCTAACCATACATCGGTACCATGTGACAAACCAGAAATCTGCAATAATTCCGCAAAAGTTGTTGGTTTAGTTTCTTCAAGCATCCCTCTAACGAAACGCGTACCAAATTCTGGTACTCCCAAAGTACCTGTTTGTGAACCAATTTGTTCAGGAGTAACTCCTAAAGCCTTAGTACTTGAGAATAATGACATAACACCTGGATCATCTGGTGGAATAGTCAGTGGATCGATTCCTGACAGGTCCTGCAAGTGACGAATCATGGTTGGATCATCGTGACCCAGAATATCAAACTTCAAAATATTATCGTGAATTGAGTGGAAGTCGTAGTGTGTAATTAACCATGCTGCATTAACATCATCAGCTGGATAAGATACAGGAGTAAAATCATAAATATCCATGTCATCAGGAACTACAACAATACCAGCAGGGTGCTGACCTGTAGTTCTTTTTACTCCACGAATACCACTAGCCAGGCGATCCAATTCCGCATTTCTAGCTTTCAAATCACGCTCTTCATCAAAGTGTTTTGCATAACCATATGCAGTCTTATCTGCAACCGTCGCAATAGTTCCGGCACGATAAGAATTATCTGGACCGAACATTACTCGAATAAAGTTATGCGCAACTGGTTGATAGTCTCCTGAGAAGTTCAAATCGATATCAGGAACTTTATCCCCATGGAAACCTAGGAAAGTCGCAAACGGAATATCCTGTCCATCTTTAACTAAAGGCGTTCCACATTTTGGACAATCCTTATCAGGTAAGTCAAATCCAGAACCATATTCACCATTTTCAAAGAATTGCGAATATTTACACTTAGGACAACGATAATGTGGTGCAAGTGGATTAACTTCTGTAATTCCTGACATAGTAGCTACCAGACTGGAACCTACAGAACCACGAGAACCTACCAAGTAACCATCTTTATTTGACTTGGCCACCAGACGTTGAGAAATCAAGTAAATAACCGCATATCCATTAGAAATAATAGAATTTAATTCTAGATCAATTCTGTCTTTTACGATTTTAGGCAACGGCTTGCCATAAAGTTCATACGCCTTATCATAAGTTAACTTTTTCATTTCTTCATCAGCGTGTTCAATATGAGGTGGATATAATCCATCCTTAATTGGCCGAATCTCAGAAATTTCATCAGCAATCTTATTTGTATTATCAATAACGATTTCTTTGGCTACATCTTCACCTAAGAAACTAAATGCATCAAGCATTTCCTGAGTTGAATAAAAATGCAAATCAGGTTGCGGTTTATTTCTATTTGGATTAGATCGTTGCGCTGAAATTAAAATAGTTCGGTAAATAGCATCATGTGGTTCAACATAGTGTGCATCTCCTGTTGCAACAACAGGCTTATTCAATTCTTTACCTAACTTATAAATATTCCCAATAATTTCTTCAAGTTGTGCTTCATCTTTAATTAATCCATCCTCGATTAATTGAGAATAATTTGCAGGAGGTTGTACTTCCAAAAAGTCATAAAACTTAGCTTTTTCTCTAGCCTCGTCATAACCTTTCTGCATCATTGCTACAAAGACATCACCTTGCCAACAACCTGAGCCATAAAACAGACCTTCATGCAAACGAGCTAAATCTGATTTAGGAGTACGCGGAATTCGATAAAAGTCTTTCGTACTTGCTATTGAAACTAGTTTGTATAAATTCTTTAATCCCTTTTGATCTTTAGCCAAAACCGTCATGTGAGATGGTCGAGCTCGCTTATAAACCTCACCATGTGCAGCATAACCATTTAAGTTATTCAAATTATCTTCATTATATTTTTTCTTAAATGCATCTAGCAGCTTATACATTAAGTAACCAGTTGCTTCCGCATCTTGATTAGCTCTATGGTGATGTTCCAAGGAAACATTATATTTTTTGGCTAATGAATCCAAAGTATGACGGTTCTGTTCAGGGTGAAGCAAACGAGAAACTTCTAGTGTATCGACAACTGGTTGTGTGATTTCACTAAGACCAGCTCTTCTTAAAGCGGCATTAACAAAGCCGACATCAAATTGAACATTGTGTCCACATAAAGGACGATCACCATAAAAGTCTTGGAATTGCTTAATAACTACATCTTCATCATCAGCAGCACTAACCATCTCATCCGTAATTGAAGTTAAATTAATGGTTTGTTCACTCAAAGGATGGTGTGGGTTAATGAATTTATCAAAACGTTCAATAACTTCACCGTTTTTCATCTTAACAGCACCAATTTCAATAATAGTGTCATAAACAGATGAAAGACCAGTAGTTTCAACGTCGAAAATAACAAATTCACGATCTTCATAAGTCATTGGAGCTGGATTGATAACCAATAATGCATGGTCATCTATCATATTCGCTTCAACACCATATAAGATTTTTGTGCCTGTAGCTTTACCTGTACTATAAGCTTCTGGGAAGGACTGAACATCACCATGATCTGTAATAGCGATAGCCTTCTGACCAAATTTTTTAGCAGTTTTAATAAAATCACTTGGTGCATTAGTTGCATCTAATTGACTCATATTAGTGTGCAAATGAAGTTCTACTCTCTTTTGCTCACCCTCATATTTTTCCGTTCGTCCGATATGTTCAACTGTTTCAAAGCTGCTAATGTTGAATACTACATCATGTACCCATTGATCATCGATTGCTGAACCTTGCATTTTAGCCCAAGTACCAGGCTTAATTGCAGCCATTTGCTCAATTTGTTCCTTATTTGAAGCAAATTTCTTAAACGCAATTGAATCACTATAGTCAGTAATTTCACCTGTAAAAATTACTGAACCGTTTTTCAATTCTCTACTTTCAATATTGAAAATATTACCTTCAATTACAACATTTCGAGTACCATCTTCAACATCTTGAATTTGCGTAATCGGAGCATTTTCATCTAGTTTTCGATTGCCATAACTAGTACGCTTGGTTTGGTACTGCTGCTTTGGTTTAGGCTTCGGCTTTTCCGGAGTATTGTTAAAAGCCTCCTGCATACTTTTTTCATGTTCATGCTGAAGCTCTTGCAAACTTTCTAAACTGTTTTGTAAATTAGTTTGATCGACTTCGGTTATAAATTTTAAATTAAAGAAACCAAAGTCACGCATCTCTTCAGCCAAATCATCTAAAGCCTTTTGTTCGATTAATCCATCAATTACATTGTTATCTACTGGAATAACCCAACGACCATTTTCTTTTTTAGGTTTTTGTCCAGCTAAAAATTCTCTAGCGACGGGAGATAAAGTATTTGAATTCTGTACCGCATAATGCCAGTAATCTGGCAAGTATTGATCAGAACCATCACCTGTACCAACAAAAAATCTTACATTTACAAATGCTGAAAAAGTTTCTTCTATTGCTTTTCTTAATGCTACATAAGTGTCATATTTCAAAGGAGTATCAAAAAAAACATGGATATCCCACCTATGTTCTTTAGCGTAAACATCCACGTTTTCAACCTTTCCCTTTTGAAGAAGATCATTATCTTCAAAACTATCAGGGAAATGAACTTGTTTGAGCAATTTTAAGAAAAGATCATTTTTATTTGCCACAAAAATTATCCTAACTCTTGATTTACAAACTTATCTAATTCATCAATTGACATTTCGGTTGCCTTATCATCAGTAGGTCTCTTAACCTCAACGATACCATCAGCAGCCTTCTTACCAACCGTAATTCTAATAGGTGCACCGACTAAATCTGCATCTGCGAACTTAACACCAGCACGTTCCTTACGGTCATCGTATAAAACATCATACTTTTCACTGAACCTCTTTTCAAGTTTTTCAGCTAATTCGGTTTGATCTTCTTTATTCATTTTCATTTGAACAATGTGAATTGCAAATGGTGCAATTTCTTTTGGCCAAGCAACACCGTGTTCAGTCAAGTGTTGTTCTACAGCTGCTGAAAGCATTCTGGTAACACCAATACCATATGAACCCATGATAACAGGCTTAGCCTTACCATTTTGATCCAAGAAATCAGCACCCATAGTCTTAGTGTAATAAGTTCCAAGCTTGAAAATATGACCAACTTCGATTGATGTTGTGAACTTAAGTGGCAAATGATCAACAGGATCTGGTTCGCCTTCGTTTGCTGTTCTAATGTCAGCAAATTCATCAACCTTAAAATCACGACCCAAGTTAGCATTTTCAAATTGGTAATCAGTTTCACCAGCGCCAACGACTACGTTGTAAAGATTCTTAACAGTTTCGTCTGCAATAATCTTGTCAGCCCAATCAGCATTAACAGGACCAACGCCGCCCTTTTCACTACCAGTAATTTCTTTCAAATCAGCAGTGTCTGCTTCATGGACTTCATCAGCGTCAAGAACATGTCCAAGTTTTACTTCATTGATTTGCTTATCGCCACGAATTAAAACCAAAACTTTTTGATCATCCGCAATATAAAGAATACTCTTAACAATTCTAGTTGCTGGAACATTCAAGAACTTAGCTAATTTTTCGATTGTATCACAATCTGGAGTTGCTACTTTAGTAAGTTCCTTGGCATCTTCTGGTTCTTGTTTAAAGGTATCAATACTCTTAGCCATTTCAAGGTTAGCAGCATATGTTCCCTTTTCATTAGTAGCAATAGTATCTTCACCAATAGCAGCTGGTGCTTGGAATTCAGTTGAGTTTTTACCACCCATTGTACCTGAGTCAGCAATTACTGGGTGTACAGTAACACCGGCACGCTTAAAGATTCGCTTATATGCACTCTTTTGATCATCAAATTGCTCATCTAATTGATCACGAGTTGCGGCAAAACTATAACCATCAAGCATGACAAATTCACGACCACGGAGTAAACCGAAACGAGGACGATTTTCATCACGGAATTTAGTTTGAATTTGGTACAAAGCTAATGGCATTTGCTTATAACTCTTAAGGTTCTTAGCAATAATTTCAGTAAAAGTCTCTTCATGGGTAGGTCCAAGCAAACTTTCACGGCCATGGCGATCCTTCAATTTGAACATTTCAGCGCCGTACTTCTTGTAACGACCTGATTCTTGCCATAAAGTAGCTGGTAATAAATGAGGCATGATCATTTCAGGAACATTGATTTTTTCCATTTCATCTTCAATAATTCCTTCAGCCTTACGTAATACACGATAACCTAATGGAAGATAAGCATAAACACCAGCAGTAACCTGACGAATATATCCCCCTCTAATCATCAACTTGTGGCTTTCTGCCACAGCATCTGATGGAGCTTCCTTTAAAGTTGGCATAAAAAATTTTGATTGACGCATTACTTTCTCCTAAAGTAAAAACAAAACTAACTATTATTAATTATTTTATAAAATAGCGATAAATGTCATTGCCTGTAACTGCAATAATTAATACTAATAATAAACCAAAGCCAATTAATTCAACAATTGCCTCATGTTCTTCTGAAATTGGTTTACCACGAACTAATTCAATTAAGTTCAATAAAAGTTTACCACCATCTAAACCTGGAATTGGAATTAAATTAACAATTCCCAAATTAATTGAGATCATTGCTAAAAAGGCTAATACATATGTAAAGCCCATTTGTGAAACTTGCGAAGTTTGAGAGTAAATTCCTACAGGACCAGATAATTTATTAAGACTAAAATGTCTAAATAAGTTACCTACTGCATTAAAAATCAAACCGGTTGTAGAAACAGCCGTATCCCAACCTCTTTTTAATTTTACGCCAGCATTTTCATTACTTTTAGCAACAATACCTATTTGATAAATTTTTTGCTTCTGAATTCGATGAGCCTTTGGTTTAACTATTACAGTTTTAGTAGAGCCATCTTTACTTAATTCAAATTTAAGACTCTTACCTTTGCTTTGATTAACTTTTTCAGTTACCTGTTCAAAGCTATTAATCTTTTGACCATTAACCGCTACAATTCGATCACCTGGTTCAATTTTAGCAATCTGAGCAGGTGAACCATTCGTAGTAGATTGAATAGTAGTTGTGGCTGGACCTGGCACCGTAAATGTCCAGATTAAGAACACAACAAAACCTAATACAATATTCATAAAAGGACCAGCAAAATTAGTTGCTAACTTTTGCCAGACCTTTGCTTCATTAAATTGAGTATCACGAGGTGCAATGATTAATTCGGTACCATTTTTTTCAATGATAGTTGCATCATGATTAACATGGTAAGTTACCGGTTTATTTTCATCGCCATTCTCATAGCCTTCAATTACTAAATTATCTACTAAATCTGCCTTAGTAACTTGAACGGGAATACCCTCTATTGGCATGTCAGATTCAGAAGCATCTATTCTAACCACTTCATCCTGATCATTTAACTGCAAAATTACAGTCATGCCCGGATCTAATTTGCTTTCATCATCAGATCCTGCTAATCGAACATAACCACCAAGTGGTAGCCACCTGATAGTATAAGTAGTAGGATTTCTTCTAATCTGAAATAACTTAGGTCCCATACCAATTGAGAATTCTCGCACAAGTATACCTGACTTTTTGGCTACAATAAAATGTCCAAATTCATGGACAAAAACTAATAAGCCAAAAACGATTAAAAAGATTAGTATACCTTTCAATAAAATTCTCCTAGTGAACAATACCTAAGATAGCAGCTACTACGGGTAAAACAAATAACATACTATCAAATCGGTCTAAAATACCACCATGTCCTGGTAAAATTTTACCAGAGTCTTTAACACCGTAGAAACGCTTATATGCTGACTCAACTAGGTCACCCATTTGACCTACAATTGAAAGGAAGAATGCCAAAATTACCATAGTTAATTCGGAAACTCCAAAAACAATGTTAAAGTGACTCAAAATTGCTAGGTAAATTGCACTACAAATCAATGCACAAATAACGGCACCAATTGATCCTTCCCAAGTTTTATTAGGGCTAATTACTGGCCATAACTTATGTTTACCAATCTTACGACCGATCATGTAAGCACCAATATCAGTTGACCAAACAACTACGAACACGTAACCCAATAAAGCTAAACCATTTTGCGGGTAAGCTCTAATGGCTGCCATGTAGTGGAAGCCAATCCCTATATAAAGTGATGCCAAGATGTAAACACCAACATCATCGAAAGTAGTCTTATTTTTAGAAAGTACTGTCCAGGTTAAGAACAGCATAACAATTCCAAAGAATACTCCGAATTTGGTTATATTAGGTGGGAATGCCTTAAAAAATGCATCCGGCACTGTCCATGTCAAAGTTGCAAGCAATGCTAGCAAGAAATCAAATGAGACCAAAATCTGTTTTTTCATTAAAAAGATCTCACTAATGCCGACTGCAGCAAATAATACAGTCAACCAATCCATCCAAAGGCCACCTGCAAGCACAATTGGAATAAATAAAATCAAGGCAATAACTGCCGTAATTACACGTTGTTTCATATTTAACTATCCGATTCGTCTACCTTACCAAAGCGCCGATTACGGTGCTTAAAATCATTTACAAATTTTCTTAAATCATCTTCATCAAAATCTGGCCAATTTTTATCACTAAAAGCCAACTCTGAATAAGCTAATTGCCACAATAAGAAATTAGATATTCTTTGTTCTCCTGATGTCCTAATTAACAGGTCAGGATCTTGATACTTGCCAAAATTTTTGGTCATCAAGTGCTGGGAGATCATTTTCTCGGTAATGTCTTCACTTTTTAGTGCACCAGCTTCAATCATGCCACCTAATTCTTTCATTGCAGTCGTTATTTCTCTTCTAGAGCCATAATTAAAAGCGAAATTAAGAATTAAGCCAGTATTATGAGCAGTTTCTGACATTGCTCGTTGTACTATTTTATAAGTCTTTTCTGGCAATTCGTCTAAGTAACCCATAATGTTTACTTTAACGTTATTTTCCATCAAAGTCGGCATGTATTTGTCGAAAAAGCGCACGGGAAGATTCATTAAATAAGCTACTTCTTCTTTAGGTCTAGCCCAGTTTTCAGTAGAAAAAGCATATAAAGTTAGCACTTTAATTCCTAACTTATTAGCCGCTAGGGTAATTCGCTCAACATTATCCATGCCTTCACGATGTCCTACAAAACGAGGCTTGTGCCTTTTCTTAGCCCAGCGTCCATTACCATCCATGATAATGGCTAAATGATTTAATTCATTATCCGTCTTGCTCATGCTTAACCTTGAGTAATTTCCTTACGCTTTTCATCAGCAAGTTGATCAATCTTTTTAGTAGAATCATCAGTTACCTTTTGAACTTGCTTTTCTAAATTGCGTTGTTCATCTTCAGTAATATTGCCGTCTTTTTGTTCTTTCTTCAAAGCGTCCATAGCTTCGCGACGAACATTTCTAACGGCGATTTTAGCATCCTCAGCGTATTTTCCAACTTCTTTGGCGATTTCTTCTCTTCTTTCACCAGTAAGTTGAGGAATAACTAATCTAATAACCTTACCATCATTGGCTGGAGTTAAGCCTAAATTAGAGGCTAAAAGAGCATGTTCAATATCATCCAAACTATTTTGATCATATGGAGTAATAAGCAAAACACGTGGTTCTGGAATAGTAATACTTGACATTTGAGTCAATGGAGTAGGTGCACCATAATATTCAACTTGAACATTGTCAAGAAGAGCAGCATTGGCTACACCGGCACGAATTGAAGCTAATCTCTTTTGATAAACCTTAATAGATTTATCCATGTTATCTTGTGCTTTTTTAATAGTTTCGTTATTCATTATTTGTCACCTCTAATAACAGTACCAATATTTTCACCCATAACAACCTTCTTAATGTTGCCTGGAGTATTAACGTTAAATACAATTAATGGAATTTCAGTATCCATTGAAAGTGAACTTGCAGTTCTATCCATAACCTTCAAGTCTTTTGAAATCAAATCAAGTTGAGTTAATTCAGTAAACTTAGTAGCTGTTGGATCAGTCTTAGGATCAGCTGAGTAAACACCATCTACACCATTCTTGGCCATCAAAATTACATCAGCGCCAATTTCAGCAGCACGAAGAGCAGCAGTAGTATCAGTTGAGAAGTATGGGTTACCTGTACCACCACCAAAAATAACTACGCGCCCCTTTTCAAGATGACGGAGTGCTCTTCTTCTAATATAAGGTTCAGCAATTTGTCTCATTTCAATTGAAGTTTGCATTCTAGTAGGAACACCAACTTTTTCAAGACCATCTTGTAATGCTAATCCATTCATAATGGTAGCAAGCATACCCATGTAATCGGCTTGTGCACGTTCCATGCCTAACTTAGCACCGGTTTCACCGCGCCACATATTACCGCCACCACATACGATGCCGATTTCAACACCTAAATCATGAACAGATTTAATTTCTTTAGCTAAATGACCAATTACAGTTGGATTAATTCCATTTCCCTTATCACCTGCTAAAGCTTCACCTGATATTTTTAAAATGATACGTTTATATTTAACTTGACTCATAGTGACCTCCTCTAATAGCTTTAATCATTCTACCATATCTAACTCAACAATGTCTTGATAGTAAAAACAATCATAATAAAAAATAAAAAGGAGAAGCACTTAATGTACTCCTCCTTTCTATCATAATGTAATTTTTAAATTACTTCATTTGTTCGCGAACTTCAGCAGCAAAGTCTTCTTGCTTCTTTTCGATACCTTCACCAACTTCGAAACGTTGGAAAGCAACTAACTTAGCGCCTTTATCCTTCAAGAATTCGCCAACAGTCTTGCTATCATCCATGATGTAGTCTTGTGATAAGACTGCAAATTGCTTATCTACTTGAGTGTTATCATCGATAAAGCGTTGCATCTTACCAGGGATAATTCTGTCCCAGATCTTTTCTGGCTTGCCTTCTTCTTTAAGTTCAGCCTTAATGTCTTCCTTAGCCTTAGCTAAAACATCATCAGCTAATTGCTTTTCTGAACCATAAACAAGGTGTGGCAATGGCTTCTTGTGTACCAATGCACGACTTTCATTATCTTGATCAATCTTGTGGTTCATTACAGCTAATTGATCAGTAATAAATTGATCATCTAATTCGTCAGGTGAGATAACCTTTGGCTTCATAGCTGCAATGTGCATTGCCAAGTGCTTAGCAGTAGCTGCATCGGCACCTTCTAAAACGGTAATAACACCGATTTGGCCACCATTGTGTTGGTAAGCACCAAATTCTTGATCATCATTCTTCTTTTCCAAAGCGAAGCGACGTAAAACAATCTTTTCACCAATGGTAGCAGTTGCATTAACGAATGCTTGATCTAAAGTTGAACCATCGTCCATCTTTAATTCCTTAGCTGCTTCCATATCAGCAGGTTGACCTTCAGCAATGGTCTTAGTTGCGTCCTTTACTAAGTTAACAAACTTATCATTTGAAGAAACAAAGTCAGTTTCTGAGTTAACTTCGGTGATAGCTGCTACATTACCATTAACGTAAACACCAGTCAAGCCTTCAGCTGCAACACGGTCAGCCTTCTTAGCAGCCTTAGCCATACCCTTATCACGAAGATATTGGATAGCCTTGTCCATGTCACCTTCAACTTCTACCAATGCCTTCTTAGCGTCCATAACGCCAGCACCAGTACGTTCACGTAATTCTTTAACTAATTTTGCAGTAATTTGTGCCATTAATAGATCCTCCTACGGAACTAACAGTAAAAACTAGTCTTCTGGATTTTCTTCAGCGCTAACGATTTCTTCTGAACCATCAGCATTTTCCTTAAAGTCAACCTCAACAGATTCGTCATCTTGACCTTGCTTACCTTCAACGATAGCGTCAGCCATAGCACCAGCGATTAAGCGGATAGCACGAATAGCGTCATCGTTTGATGGGATAACTACGTCAATTGGATCTGGATCAGTGTTAGTGTCCACCATAGCTACAACTGGGATACCCAAAATGTTTGCTTCGTGAACAGCGATCTTTTCCTTCTTAGGGTCTACTACGAACAATACATCTGGGATTCTTGGCATATCTTCGATACCACCTAAGAATCTTTCAAGCTTGTCCATTTCCTTAGTTAAAAGTGCAACTTCCTTCTTTGGAAGAACATCAAAGGTACCGTCTTGTGACATTTCCTTTAATTGCTTTAATCTCTTAACACGGCTTTGGATAGTAGTCCAGTTAGTCAAAGTACCACCTAACCAACGTTGGTTTACGTAGTATTGACCTGCACGAGTTGCTTCTTCAGCAATTGAGTCTTGAGCTTGCTTCTTAGTACCTACAAATAAGAATACGCCACCGTCTTCGGCAACAGCCTTCATAAAGTTGTAAGCATCATCTAACATCTTGATAGTCTTTTGCAAGTCAATGATGTAGATACCATTTCTTTGAGTAAAAATGTAAGGAGCCATCTTTGGGTTCCATCTTCTAGTTTGGTGACCAAAGTGGACACCAGCTTCAAGCAATTGCTTCATTGTAACAACGTCTGCCATATTTATATTCCTCCTATGGTTTTATATCCTCTCAAGCGTTCATTTCATCATCAAACCACTACCTAGGGCACCACGATGATGATCGCTCTTGATGTGTTTTAAAAATTATATGCTAACACAGCATACTCGCCTATTTTACAAAAAATAATTTTATTTTTCAAGCTAAAAATTAATATTATGCTCTCTTAAAAAATTTTCTTTCCAAGCGCGTGAATGGTGCTTAAACCAATACTCTCTTTTTAAAGCTAATCTTTTATCGTCAAATTGCTCATGGTAAATCATACGAACTGGTCGCCTAGATTTGGTGTATTTAGCGCCTTTGCCAGAATTATGCATTTTCAGGCGATGATCTAAATCATTAGTAAAGCCACCATAAAAACTACCATCATTACAAAGCAAAACGTAAAAATAGTATTTACCTCGGGCGTCATGTTTAGCTTTATCTTCAGGGGTCTCTCGAACTATTCTTTGAATTAATGGCTTAAATTCATCATTTTTGTCATGAACTTCGATTGCATCCCTAAGTTCAGTTCCATCTGTCCCAGTGTGCTTTACGGCTTCAACGATAATTAAATTTGCATCATCTCCGCGGTGAGACACAAATGGTTGCACTAATTTTACACTCAAATCATGCTTCATGCAGTAGTAACAAATCTCGCCTAATCGCTCAGGTCGATGCACCATAAACATCTTCCCCTTCATTTTTAATAAGCCACTGGCAACTTCAATAATTTGCTCTAAATTAATTAACAATTCATGACGAGCAATTGCTTTTTTTCTATCTGGGTTTACCTCATGCCCTTCAGGGGCCTTAAAGTAAGGTGGGTTAACTGTTACTACATCGTAGCTATCCTTACGCAAAAATTTTGCGGCATTCAGTACATTATCCTTATACACTGCTATACGATTTTCCATTTGATTAAGTTCAATAGAACGCTTAGCTTGCGAATATATTTCGTCTTGAATCTCAATTGCATCATAGTGCGCACGATTGAAGTAAGCCATATAAATCGTTGCAGCACAATTTCCCGCACATAAATCTGCTACTTTATCGCGATCACGAATTTGATTCTTAGCCCAATAAGCCAAAAGCAATGTATCCATAGAAAAGCTAAAGGCAGTTTTATCTTGGATAATCCGCAAATCATCACTGTACATATAATCAATTCGTTCATTATCTTTAAGTTCTACCATAAAAATATTTGCCTTTCTTGTCTATCTATTTTTATAATATTACAACAATTGGAGGAACAAAAAGATGTTTTATAAAATAATTCGTCCGATTGCCCGCTTTATCGTATGGGTACTAAATGGACACTTACATATTCATCACAAGAATCGTTTACCTAAAGGTAACTATATCTTAGTAGCACCTCACCGTACCTGGTGGGAACCTATCTTGTTTGCCTTAGGTGCTAGTCCAATGGAATTTATGTTCATGGCTAAAATCGAACTATTCAAAAATCCGGTTTTACGTTTTATTTTAGATCATGCCCATGCCTTTCCTGTCGATCGAAAAAATCCAGGACCATCTGCATTAAAAATCCCAGTAAAAGGATTAAGAAAAGGGGAATTATCATTAATCATTTTTCCATCGGGCACAAGACACTCTGCTGAATTAAAAGGTGGCGTACTTTTAATTTCTAAAATGTCCAAAAAGCCAATGGTACCCGTCGTTTATCAAGGTCCATTAACTTTTAAAGGACTGCTTAAGCGCAAACCCCTAGAAGTTAACTTTGGTGATCCAATTACAATTGATCGTAAAACTAAATTAACTCATGAAAATGAACAAATTTTATTCAAGCAACTTGAAGATGCCTGGAATAGCTTGGATAAAGAATTAGACCCTAATTTCCATTATGTTGCCAAATAAAACAGCTATTAGCTGTTTTTTATTTTGCTCTCATCCCATTAGCAAATAAAAAGAAAGAAGTGTTAAAATACTTTTAGGTTTTAAATATTGGAGGAAAAAGCAATTGTTAGAAAAAACTTTTTATAAAACGATGCTTAGCAAGTCCTTCCCTTTTCCCGTTAAAGTAACCTACTGGGACGGTAAAAGCGAAGTCTACGGTAATGGTACTCCTGAAATCGAAATTGTCTTTAACGAAAAGATCCCTATGGGCGACATTACTAGAAATGCTTCACTCGCACTTGGTGAAGGATACATGGATAAGAAAATTGAAATCCACGGGGATATTCAAAAATTAATTTTTGGTGCTTACGAAAGTGCCGACAGTTTCATGCGTTCCTCAAAGTTCCGCAAATTTTTACCAAAGCAAAAGCACACTGAAAAGCAAAGTGAAGAAGACGTACAAAGCCACTACGATATCGGTAACGACTTCTACAAGTTATGGCTTGATCCTACTATGACTTACTCTTGTGCTTACTTTGAAGATAGTAATGAAAATGATCTTGAACAAGCTCAAATTGCTAAAGTTCACCACATTTTAAACAAATTAAACCCACAAAAAGGCAAAACTTTACTCGACATCGGTTGTGGCTGGGGTACATTGATGCTCACTGCTGCTAACGAATATGGTCTTAAGGTTACCGGTGTTACATTGAGTGAAGAACAATACAAATTAGTACAAAAGCGTATCTACGATGAAAACTTGCAAGATGTAGCTGAAGTTAGACTTGAAGACTACCGTGAACTTGGTGATCAAACCTGGGATTACGTAACTTCAGTTGGTATGTTTGAACACGTTGGTTCAGAGAACTTACCTAAATACTTCCAAGATGTTTACAAGTACTTAAACAAAGATGGTATTGCTTTGATCCACGGTATTACTCGTCAACAAGGTGGTGCTACTAACGCTTGGATCAACAAATACATCTTCCCAGGTGGTTACATTCCAGGTTTGCAAGAAATTGTCGGCGACATCGCTGACAGTGGCTTGCAAATCACTGATATGGAAGCTCTTCGTCGTCACTACCAAAGAACTCTTGAAATTTGGGACAAGAACTTCAATGCTGTTCGTGATCAAGTTGAAGATAAAATGGGCGAACGTTTCACTCGTATGTGGGACATGTACTTAAATGCTTGTGCTGCTTCATTTGAATCAGGCAATATCGATGTCATCCAATACTTGCTTACCAAGGGCCCTTCTGGCAAGAACTTACCAATGACTAGAAATTACATGCTTAAGTAATTAAAACAGAAAAGTAAGCGTCAAAAACTGAAGTATCTTAAAACCCCATCCAGTTCATGCTAAGATGGGGTTTTTTATATATTCAAATACACGTTGTGCTAGTTAAATCGTTCTAGACAATATGCCATATTATAAGCTAAAATGGCAGTTTCGAGTCTCTCTTGAAAACCTGCTAAACTTCTAGCTCGATTATTTTCAGCGTTGTAGTAAGACAAAAGCGAAAAATCACTCTCGATGGTCCTTCTGAGTGCCATTAAATAGTGCTTATTGTGCTTTTGAGCATTCTTCATGTTTTTACGATATGGTGTCCAAAGCGTATAGCCCATTTGCTCTAAGCGTTGATGCAGGTTTTTGCCCAAATATCCTTCATCGCCCAAAAGGTAACGATTGTCAGGATGAGCGTTAGTAATCAGTTCTACTGTTTCCTTAGCATCATGAACTGAGGCCTTGGTTACGATATAATCTAGCAAGTAGCCGTCGTCGCTAACAATAGCGTGAACCTTAAAACCATAATAATAGATTTTTTTGGTTGCCTTATAGCCAATATCGGCATAGCCGCGAAAGATCTTTGCTCGACGATTGCGAATTGGCTGACAGACTGGCACAGGAAAGCTACCAATAATCAAGATGTCGCCTGACAGATCTACTTCCTCATTAAAGCCATGTCGAATTAAATAGATTAATGGCAAAAGCATGCGTGCTCTGCGATTAAAGCGAGAGTGAGATAAATTAACAAGCTTTTCACAAAATCTTCTTTGAGATTCAACGCCCAATGAAGCCTGCCAAATAAGCAAGGCCAGAATAGAACTGTCAAATATTTTACATCGATTGATATTTCGTCTTTGCTTTAATGCATCTGGGGCATGAAGTTTGTACAAACAGCGACAAATTATATTTAAACGACTAAAACTAACTTGTGTTAGGATGAGAAAAACGCTTAAGCTTAGGGTAGTTCAATCTAGTCAGACTCTTTTCTATTAATATGTTTACAAGTCGAGTCTAACAAGATTGGACTTTTTTTGTTAACTAAAACAATTTAACTAGCACCACGCGTATAATAATAGCGTATAATAATAGCAAATAAAATATTGATATTTTCAAGGGAGGAATATCCATGAAACTCATTAAATCAATCAGCTTAGCTGCTGCCACATTATCTTTAACAGCACCAGCTATTGCACTTGTAAATCCATCAATCACCACTGCTCAAGCTGCTACTAAAAAGTCAACTGGCACAATTACTGTTGGCAATAACAATAGTAGTGTAATCGGTGTCTACAATGCTGCTGGCAAACAAAAGAATCAAAAGATTAAGAACGGCACTACTTTTAAATACTACGGCGCTCCTAAGTTAATCAACAATGAATATACTTATAAGATCGCTAAAGACAAGTACGTTCCGACTTCCGCAATTTCAACATTAAACGGCAAGAGCATCTTATATATTGCTAATAATTCATATGTTTACGACAAAAATGGTAAGCGCGTAACTAAGAACTCTAAGCGTGTCTTATTGCGTAGATCTCGAATTGTAAACTACACCGGCTTGATTAAAACAGCTGCTAGTGATGCATACCGCTTCTTAGTAAATGATGGCAAAAAGATGGCTTTATCAACTAAGACTATTAAGGGCCACCAATATTACAGCATCGGTAAAAACGCATATATCCGCGTATCTAATGTAAGTTACGTAAATAATGAACCATTATATGCTGCATACCAAACTGTAACTTTAGGTAAGCATAGCAATGAATCTAAAGTCCCTGTTTACGATGCCGAAGGTAAAACAGTTAGCCAAGAATTAACTGCTGGCAGCAAAGTTAGTGTTGACCGCACTAAGACTATTAAAAATGGCGACCAAACTTTGACTTTATACGGCATTAAGGGTCAAAAGTCATACATTGATATGAACGACATTGCAACTATGCCAAACTTGGCTGTTGCACCAGAAGAATAAAATTCAAATAATTAATTTAAATTTAAGGCTAGTTGAATTTGATGCGAACGCCAAATTTGGGACATATTTTAGATCACTCTATTTTAAAACCATATTTCGATATTTTATCGGAGTATGGTTTTTCTAATGTCTTGATACTATCATAATTGTAGTAATAAGATGTACGCTTGGTGCTAATTAAAGCTTGTCCATCAATACACCATTATATGTTAATATTGTCATTTCTAAGCGGTTTGAAATCCTACTAAAATGCATGTTCTATTTTCCGCATTATAATAAGCTAAAAGTGAAAAAATACTTTCATTTATCTTTCCTAATTTTCATCAACTTACGATCGTTATGTTCCCTAGCACTTTGCATATTCTGCTATATAGAGTTCAGGGATCTGACTTATCTCTATCATGTTTTAAGTATCCTAAGATCTAATCTTTTTAATTTTATTTATATTTTTTAACAAAAGTAAAAAAAACGATTTGCTTTTTTAATAATCATATAATAAAATTAAAATATAATTTAATAAAATTTCTTTGGAGGTACGCTTTATCATGACTAAAGCAAGAAAATATTTTGGTGCATTAGCACT
The DNA here is from genome assembly GCF_002554115.1 of Lactobacillus sp. UMNPBX4. NCBI lineage: Bacteria > Bacillati > Bacillota > Bacilli > Lactobacillales > Lactobacillaceae > Lactobacillus > Lactobacillus sp. UMNPBX4. The sequence goes on along the minus strand of NZ_PCZF01000006.1, from coordinate 10,078 downwards.
TATTTCTGGAGCAGCTTTAAGTTTAGTTGCATGTGGTAATAACAAACATACAAACAGTAGTAATGCAAATAAAACTAATCATAAGTTTAGCGAAACTGTTCCCGTAAAAAGTATTAAAAAAGGGGGAACTTTAACCTATGCTCTTGAAACAGACAGTCCATTCACTGGTATTTTCTTACCAGAATTATCAGATACTACAATTGATGGTGAGGTACAAAGCCCAGGTCTAGAAACTTTATTTTCAACAGATGATCAATATAAGATCAATAATAAAGGAGCTGCTACTTTTAAACTAAATCGGAAAGCTAAGACTATCACAATCGAAGTGAAAAAAGGAGTTAAGTGGTCAGATGGTAAGCAAGTGAATGCTAAAGACGTTGAATTTGCTTATGAAATTATTGCAAATAAAGACTCTAAATCACAAAGATATACTGAATCTTTAGCTGATATTGTTGGCTTAGCTGAATATCATGAAGGCAAAAGCAAGAAAATTTCTGGAATTGAAATGCCTGATGGTGAAAATGGACGCAAAGTCGTACTCCATTTCAAGCAAATGAAGCCTGGTATGCTTCAATCAGGTAATGGATATTTCTGGGAATATGCTGAACCCTATCATTACTTAAAGGATGTACCTTTTTCAAAGCTTTTATCTAGTGACAAGGTCAGAAAATCCCCACTATTTTTTGGACCATTCCGTGTATCTAATATTGTTCGTGGTCAATCTGTTTCTTGGGAGCGTAATCCTTATTACTGGCGTGGTACACCAAACTTTGAAAAAGTAACTGCATCTGTTGTCAGCTCCAGTTCTGCTACCCAAGCCATTAAAAATCATAAATTTGATATTGCTGATGTGGTTAATACACAATGGGATCAAACTAAGAATGCAACTGATACTAACTTTATTGGTGAAGTTCCACTTAATTATAGCTACTTAGCTTTTAAAGTTGGTAAATGGGATAAGAAGCTAGGAAAGAATGTTGAAAATAAGAATGCCAAGATGAATAATCCAGCATTACGTAAAGCAATGGCCTATGCAATGAATATTGATGCTGTTGCTAAACGCTATTACCAAGGATTAGCATTCCGTGTTAATACTTTGATTCCAGAACAATTTGGTGACTTTTCCGATAGTTCAATTAAAGGTTACCCATATAACTTGAAGAAAGCCAACCAATTACTAGATAAAGCCGGATATAAAAAGAAAGGCGAATTCAGAGTTCAACCTAACGGAAAGAAGCTTACTATTAATTTAGCTGTTAGAAACAATGCTACTACCGCAGAGCCCGTATGGCGTAATTATATCCAACAATGGAAGAAAATCGGTTTGAACGTTAAGTTTGTTGGCGGTCGTCCAATGGAATTTAACAATTGGGTACAAGCAGTTCAATCTGATGATCCAAAAATTGATGTCTTTGAAGGTGGCTGGTCACTTTCAAGTGAACCATCCCCTAACGACCTTTACAATGAAGCTGCACCATACAACTTTGCTCGTTTCGTTTCACCTAAGCAAACTAAGCTTTTAGCTGATATTGACTCAGAAAAAGCTTTCAACCATAAGTATCGTGTTGACGCATTCAGAAAATGGCAAAAATGGATGTACAATGAGGCCTATGTTGTACCTACCACTAATTCATATTCACTAACCGCTGTTAATAAAAAAGTAACTGGATGGTCAGTTAAACCAAGCGCAACTAACTGGTTTAGTGCAGGGTTTGTAAAATAAACATTACCTAACTGTCTTGCCTAATAAATATCTTTTCTAAAATTTACTTTAATTAATCTAAAAAATGCTACTAAATCTGACTGATTTGGTAGCATTTTTCTTGTGTATCACTAATAGTGACGTTATTAATGAAGGAATTGACCATCAATTTTTTCGTGTGCGCGTATAGATGTCTAGTCGGGCCAAATGATGGATAAACCTGCAACACAGACAAAGACCTGAAGGAAAGCGTAAAACTAAAGCAGAAGCTATGAAACAATGACACACCCGCGAACAGAGTTCGCAAGTTTCAGAAATAATTAATGTCTCGTTCAGATAATTTAGACATAACAAAAGCCTCGAAATTACAGTCCAAATTTCAGGTGCTTACGTAAATTGTGATAGAGCTTTTTGCCATAAAAAATAGCGAACCACTACAGATTCGCTATTTTCTCTAAATTTACGACTTATGCATCAATATCTGGAGCTTGACCAAGTTCAGCCGTTAACATCCAAAGCCGCTTTTCAAGATCTGTATGGAAACCAGTCAAAATATCATTAGTAGAGTAATCTCCTTCTTTATCAGAAGCTTCAAGCGCTTCTTCATAGAGCTTATCTAAATAACGATAGCCTGAAATGATCTTTTCAAGTCTTTGTGTATTAGTGAAGTCCCAACTCCCCTTTTCACCAGGAATTTTATTTAATTGAACAACTTCCCTTAAAGTGGCAACAGGTGAACCATCGATGGTAATTAGTCTTTCTGCAAGACCATCAATCTGATCATCTAGTTCATCCATTAAGTCATCAAGATATGGGTGCAACTTCAAGAATTGACTGCCGCGCATATACCAATGGTGACGGCGAACAATCATATGCATATGCAATAAATTAATGACTAATTCATTTAACTTTTCTTTTGTTTCTGGATACTTCATATTGAGACCTACTTTCATTAAATTAAAATTTAGCCCAGCCTAAGGTATGTTGGGCCGCCAAGTTAAGTATACTCCATTGACGGTCAAAACTTGGTGAGAAGAAGAAATCTTGTTCTGCAAAATCTTCTAAAGTAAGTCTATGGCTAATAGCTAAACTAAGGACATTTCCTTGACCTGTTAAATCATAAGTAGACATTCCGACCCCACCTAAAATTTGGTGGTTAAGCTTATCAAAGGTCAATGCTACATAACCTAATGGGTTATCTTCATCTTATTCACTTAGGCCAATATAGATTCTTGTTATTTTTACCAGATTGTAATTCTATCTTCTGGATCAAGCCACATACCATCTGTCTTCTTAACGCCAAATGCATCATAGAATTCATTTTGGCATTGAACCGGAATATTTACTCTAGTTGGTTGTGGCGCATGAACATCGGTTTGAACTTCAGTCTTAATTGCCTCTGGACGTTGTTTCTCCATCCAGCTTCTAGCGTAGTTTTCAAACAAATCCTTCAAATCTGCACCATCATTTTTGCCTGCTTGAACGGCGCAAGCTAAACCAGCAAGGTCAGCAATATTTTCAGAAACAACTTGCTTACCATTAATCTTAGCTGGACCATATTGCAAACCATCGAAAATGTCGATCATTTGGCCCACACGCTTGTTAAATTCGGCAAAGTCTTGCTTGGTCCACCAGTTGTTCATATTACCATTTTCATCAAATTTGGCACCGTTGTTGTCAAAGGCGTGAGAAACTTCGTGACCAATAGTAGCACCAATACCACCGTAGTTGGCACCTCTTGATTGGTTAATATCATAGAATGGCTTTTGCAAAATACCAGCTGGGAAAGTTAAATCGTTTCTTTGTGGGTCGTAACAAGCGTTGTTCAAGTTACCTGGCATGAGCCATACTGAACGATCAACCGGCTTAGTCAATTTCTCTAGTTCATATTCGGTACGAACTTTATCCATAGCAGCTTCATTTTCATATAAGCTCTTTTCAGGATCTACTTGTAACAAATCAAAAATCTTTTCAATTTTTTCTGGATAACCAATCTTAAGAACCAAAGCATTTAATTTAACAATTGCTTTCTTCTTAGTTTCATCAGAAAGCCAAGTATTATGGTTGATTCTTTCTTCATAAACCTTAAGCATGTTGTGAATCATATCTTCAACGTCATGCTTAGCCTTTTCGCCAAAGTACTTCTTACCATAGAAAATACCAACTACTTCATCAAAGGCACTGTTGGCAATACGATAGGCTTGCTTAATTTGTGATGGCATTTCTGGTGCGCCAGTAATTGCTTGGTTAAATGGAAAGGCTGCTTCTCTAAACTTTTGTGACAAGTACTTAGCTACGCTATTAATGTATTTAACTAGCAGCCAGCCTTTGATTTCGTCAAAGTTTTCAGCATTGATTAATTCTTCTGCATGGTCAAGGAAGCGTGGTTCCATCACAATTACACGCTTTTGTTTTTCAGGTAAAAGTTCATCTAAGAATTTTGTCATATCGAATGACTTAAACTTAGCAATAAATTTGTCATATGAAACTGGGTTATAAATAGCAGCATCGTCGGCCCACTCTTCAGTAGACTTAACAACCTTGGCAACTTTTGCATCAAAAGCCAATGCATTATCAACGTATACTCTTGCTTCGGTCTTGCCAATACCGGCCATCATTAACAAATTAATGCTTTGATCTTGCAAAATGTCTAATAGCTTCTTAGCATCTTCTGTCTTATAAGTTGTTGTATCTGGCAAGAAGGTACTTGGACCACCAAAGTATAAGACATTAACGTCGGTATTCTTCATATCGGCATCGACGCCATAGACGAATGGCAAGATATATGGACCCATGTATAAGTCCTTAGCTTTTTTACCAAAGTCAGCAAAATCAGTTAATGATAATAACTTTTGCAAGTCATTTTGAATAGGGTTTGCTTCTTCTGCATCCCTCTTCTCAAAATTCTTAGCAATCTTATACAAAGCAATTGCCTTATCCAATTCCTTGATATCAGGCATCTTTTCCTTGCCTGCAGCAATATCGGCAAAGTCTTTCATCATTCTATTTTCAATCTTAATGTCAAGTTCTGAGTTGACACCAGTTGAAGTACGGTCAGCAGGGATTTCAGCTTTAGAAAGCCAATTTGAATTAACAGCCAAATATAAATTATCTTGTGGCTTAGCATTAACATCTGGTTCTGCAACATCGCCCGCACCACCGCGAACAGCGTAAAATCTTCTCATTTTTCCTCCTATGAATATTAATAATTATTTCATTCTTTTTAATCATTATAACAAAAAGACGTTTGCAATCATGGAAAACGTCTTTTATTAACTACTCTTTATTTTCATTATTCTGCAGAGTATACAAATTGTAGTAGTAACCCTTCTTAGCAAGAAGCTGTTCATGGTTACCACGTTCAATGATTCTCCCCTTGTCTAACACGATAATTTGATCCGCATCGGCAATTGTAGACAAACGGTGAGCAATCGCTAAAGTTGTTCTACCTTTACGTAAACGTTTAAGTCCCTGTTGGATCATAGTTTCAGTTTCGGTATCAACGTTAGCTGTAGCTTCGTCCAATACCAAAACTTTAGGGTCTGTAACCAATGTTCTAGCAAAAGAAATTAATTGACGCTGACCTTGACTTAATTCTTCGCCGCCTTCAATTACCTTTGCGTGATATTTACCTGGCATCTTTTCGATAAATTGATCTGCTTGAACTGCCTTAGCTGCGTCTTTAATTTGTTCATCGGTAATATTCTTATTATATAAACGAATATTAGAAGAAATATCACCATAAAACATGAATGGTTCCTGCAAAACAAGCCCCAGCTTTTTACGCAGTTCTTCTTTAGGGTATTTTTTGATATCTATATCATCAATTAAGATCTCGCCCTTACCAAATTCATAAAAGCGCATCATTACATTGATAATCGAGCTTTTACCAGAGCCAGTATGACCCACAATACCTAAAGTTTCACCTGAATTTACTACGAATGAAATATCATGCAAAATTTCATTTTTACCATCATATGAGAAACTAACGTGCTTGAATTCAATCTTGCCGCGACTGATAGTCAATCCTTCTTGAGCATTTTGCTTTGGCTCATATTGTTCATCATCTAAAATCGCAAAGATTCTCTTACCGGCTACGATACCATCTTGGAAGAAAGTCATCTGGTCCATCATAGTTGAAATTGGATTAAACAATTGTGATAAGTATTGTGAGAAAGCATATACCACACCAGCTGGCACAAATGTTGCCTGCAATGGAAAACCGAAATACATCAACGTTACAGCTAAAGCCAATGAATAAAGCAAACTAGTCAAAGGTGAAAGCAGCAATGAGTTAATACGGATCATGTTGAAACGCGTATTCATCAACCCACCATTTTCACCCTCAAATTGGTTGGTCATTCTCTTTTCTTGGTTAAACTGCTGAATAATCGAGACGCCCTCAATTGACTCATTCAAGTTAGCGTTAATTCTACTCAACCGTTCACGATAGTTACGATAAAGCCGCGAACTCTTTTGCGAATAGAGCCAAATAACAAAGAGCAAAATTGGCACAAACGCTAAAACAATCCAGCCCGCAATCACGTTCGTAGTAAACATTGCGACCAATGCTGTAACCACAGAAAAAGCACCAATTACTACAGTTGAAAGCACAGTCAAGAAGTTGCTAAGAGTCATCGTATCGTTAGTAACTCTTGAAACGATTGAACCGGCAGGAGTTTGGTCAAAATAGCGCATCCCTAACTTATGCAATTTTCGATAAAGCGCTCTTCTAATGCTTTCCAAGGTCTTTTCAGAACCCAAAGCAAAGAAATATTGGTAAGTAAACTGAATGACCGCTTTTAAAATGGAACCTACTGCATAAAGCAAACCCGCAAACAGAATAATTTGGACAGTTGCACTTTGTTTAAGCAAAAAGTTGTCTAAGAAATATTGCAATCCACGCGGAAGCAAAATATTGATAATGCTGACTAAGAAGGCACCAATCAAGGCAATGGTCATTTCAAACTTGAAGTGTTTAACAAAGCCCATCAAACGTTTAAAAATCGCTACCTGCTCTTTAAATGGGATTGCCTTAGACCACACTGATTCTTGCTTTTCTTCATTATTCATCTACATCTTCACCCACCTTTGCTTGCAATTCTTGTCTACGCCACATTTCCGCATACCAGCCATTTTCTTTGAGCAGATCTTGGTGATTGCCTCGTTCAATAATTTGACCGTCTTTTAAGACTAAGATCAAATCGGCATCCATGACCGATGTCAATCTATGTGCCGCAATCATCGTGGTCTTATCTTTTCTTTCATTTCTCAAAGAAGTTAGAATTTCGGTTTCAGTCTTTGCATCAACCGCTGATAAAGCATCATCCAAAATCAAAATTTGGCTATCTTTAAGCAAAGCACGGGCAATGGACATTCTTTGACGTTGACCACCAGAAAGTGAAAGTCCATTTTCACCGACTAAAGTCTCATAGCCCTGTGGCATTTGTAAAACATCATCGTGCAAATCACTCTTCTTAGCAGCTACCGCAATCTCATTTTTGCCTGCATCTGCCTCTGAGAAAGCAATATTTCTACCAATACTCGTTGAAAAGAGGAAGTTGTTCTGGGGAACATAAGATATTTGGCTAAGTAAAACTTTAAGCGGAATTTTCTTGATATTGATGCCATTTAAGGTGATTTCACCGTCATATTGGTCGAATTCTCTCAATAGCAGCTGAATGATTGTCGTTTTACCAGCACCTACACGACCTACTAAACCTAAAGTTTGACCAGGTTTTAAGGTGAAATCGATGTTCTTTAATACTGGAATATCCTTTTCATCAGGATAAGCAAACGACTTAATATCAAAATGCAAATCACCTTGTAAGTCTTGAGCCCTAATACTTTGATCAGCGTGGGCATCAGTAATTAACGGCTTTTCATAAAGTAGCTTTTCTACACGGTCGTAGCTCGCACTACCTCTTTCCAAAATATTGAACAAATAACCAATCGCAAACATCGGCCAAACCATGTTGGCAATATAGGCAATGAAGGAAACGAGCTGACCAATCGATAGCACTTTATTTGTAACTAAAAGTCCACCATAAATAATGGTAATTACATAGGTTGCACCGATAATTGCCGTACCCAATGGATCAAATAAGGAGTCCCATACAAACACTTTTTTATTGATATTAATTGTGTCATCGACCATTTTGTCAAAGGCCTGAGTATCTTCTTTTCCTTGACCAAAGGTCTTCAGCACCTTGATGCCTGAAACGGATTCTTGGGTCTTATTATTCAAACGTGAAAAAGCAGCCTGTGATTTATCAAAAGCATCATGCAAACGACCCCCAAGCTTCCAAGCACCTAGTGCCAAAAATGGCAGTGGCAATAAAGCAACGATAGTCAGACGCCAATCAACGAAAATGATCATGGCAATCATAGTTGATAATCCCATGACAAGAGAGTCAACTAAAGTTAAAACGCCATCACCGGCTACGTTTTGAATAGAAGTCACATCGTTAGTTGCATGGGCCATCAAGTCACCGGTTCGGTGGCGCTGATAAAATGTTCTGTCCATGATCATAAAGTGGTCGAACAGTTTAGAACGCATTTGTCGTTCTAGTTCTGCGGCCCCGCCCCAAATTTGCTTACGCCAAAAGTAGCGCAAAATATATAAAACGAAGGCGGCAGCCAAAACAGCTAGAACCAACATCCCATATTGCCCCCATGAGATGTGACCTTGATCCAGCTGATCTGCCATCAGTCCTAATACTCTTGGCGGAATTAAGTTGGCTAAAGAGGTTAAAGCAAGAAAAGTAATTCCGATAATATAACGTTTCCTTTCTTGTTTAAAAAACCAACCCAGTTTTTTAAATATGTTCATTTACTCACTCCATTCTTTAAAAAGAACACCAAAAAAGACGAAGGAATAATCCCTCGCCTTAACACCACAAAATAATCTAATAATTACTTTTGTTGATGCTTCATCATGTTCATTACTTGATGAACCTTCTTGTTAGAAGGCTTTTGTCCCATTTGAGACATCATAGCAACGATCATATCTTCACTAATAGGAGGATTTTCCTTAAAATACTTCTTCATGTATGCTCTTGCACCATAAAAACCTGCTGTTGCACCAACTAAAAGTGCAATAATAATCAAAAATATTGCTAAACCTAAATTCATATTATATCCTCCATCTAACTAACAATAATATCTTACATAATTTTTCACTTTTTTAAAAGGCTTAATTAATCTTTTCTAAGACCTTTTCTTCTTTGAGCACGTTTTGCTCTTTCTGAGGTTACTTCTTTACCGTTTTTATCGATAATTACCATATTTTCAACGTCTTGCTTAAATGCAGCTCTGAAGTTGGCAAGGAATTTTTTGTGAAGTTCTTTACGTTCTTGTTCCTCTTCGGGAGTTAAGCCTTCTTTTTCTTTCTTATGGTAAAGTTCATTAATTCGATCAGTTACCTTTTTTTCTTCTTCTTTACTCATTGCATCTTTATTCATTTTATATTCACCTCACATTAACAATCTTTAGTCTACCGTATTTTATACAATAAAAAAAGATGCTTTTTATAGAACATTTGTTTGAGATTATGCTATTTATTTGTTAAAATAATCATAAATATTATCTTTTTTACAATAACGGAGAAAAATTATGTCTAAGAAAAACAACGATACTAAACAACTAGAAATTTTACGCTATATTTATGATACTGTAGAACGCCGTGGTTTTCCACCAACAGTGCGAGAGATTTGTGCTGCGGTCAAACTTTCTTCTACATCTACTGTTCACGGTCATCTAGCCCGCTTAGAACGCAAAGGTCTTTTAATCAAGGATGCAACTAAGCCTCGTGCACTTGAAATTACCGATGAAGGTAAAAAGGAATTAGGCATTAAGCCAAAGAAAATCCCAGTTGTTGGTGTGGTCACTGCTGGTCAACCTATCTTAGCAGTTCAAGACATAGATGAATATTTTCCACTTCCACCTGATCTTGAAAACGATGCTGGTGAACTCTTCATGTTAAAAGTTCACGGTGAGAGTATGATTAATGCGGGAATTTTAAACGGTGACAGCGTCATTGTCAGAAAGCAAAATACCGCTAATAACGGCGAAATCGTCGTAGCCATGACTGATGAAAATGAAGCTACAGTTAAACGTTTTTATAAAGAGGACGATCACTACCGTTTACAACCAGAAAACGATACAATGGCACCAATTATCTTATCCAAAGTAAGTATTTTAGGTAAAGTAGTTGGCCTTTACAGAAATAATATCGATTAATATTTAAACCTAAGCAAAAAGCTTGGGTTTATTTTTTCGTCAAAATTTCAGTTAATTTATTTTCGTAAATTGCAATAATAAAGGTTCAGTATAAAAACTTGTGTAAACGGCTGTGAGATTTAGGATGCCTTTCGG